>JALYQH010000069.1 GCA_030855945.1 Pseudomonadota bacterium
GTGTAGGGGTGCGGCGCGTCAACGCGCCCAGGCATGCCACAGAATGAGGCCGGTTCCTGCCGCCGCCAGCGCAATATGAAGGTGGAGCAGCCATTTGGGCAGCAGCTTGCCAGTCAGATGATAAGCGAGGTTCATCACCACTCCCCCGCCGGCAGCGATCAACAGTAGGCCGAGGCCGGCCACGGCCGCGCCGCCGATACCCTCGGTGAGCGCGGCGTAAATCAGCAAAGTAAGCGCTGAAGCGGCAAGCAGGCCGTGCGCCATCGCCAGCCAATTGGGCGGGTTGACCTCATGACCAAGGCGCCGCCACGCCATCCCCAAGCCACCCACAGCAGTCAGCAACAGGAGGATCGATGCGGTCTGCAACATCGGTTCTTGATTCATCGCCCGCTCCGATCGCTAAAGATGCCGGGTGGGTTTGAGCCGCGCTTGGGCGCCGGTCAATGGCGCATCTCACCCGCAGTCGGTGAAGAGACGCCCAACGCTACATTCGACGGGGCACGACTTTTTGGGATGCCCCTTGCCAGCGGGCCGCTTTGTCCCCACTTATTGTGCACTGCAGCATAACTCTGGCTTCGGCGCATTCGGCGCCGGCGGTCATTGCGCCAGCCAGGAGAAGCATATGCGCCGCCTCAGTAATACGATCGCGCGTTTGACCGCGCTGCGGCGCAATCTGAACGCGTCGATGGACAACGTCGAAGGCGGCCCGCTGGAGGAATTGACCGGCTTCGGGGCGAACCCGGGCAAGCTTCGCGCACTGACTTACGTGCCCGACAGCCTGGCACCTGGCGCTCCGCTCGTCGTCGTCCTCCACGGCTGCACCCAGAATGCGCCGGGTTTCGACCGCGGCTCGGGCTGGTCGCAGCTCGCCGACCGCCACGGCTTCGCCTTGCTCTACCCCGAGCAGCGGCGCGCCAATAATCCCAATCTCTGCTTCAACTGGTACGCCCCCGCCGACGCGCGGCGCGGGCGCGGCGAGGCGGCCTCGATCCGCCAGATGGTCGTCAAGATGATTGCGGCGCATGACGTGGATCCGGCGCGCATCTTCGTCACTGGCCTGTCAGCGGGCGGAGCAATGACCGCGGTTATGCTCGCCACTTATCCCGAGCTGTTCGCCGGCGGGGCGATCATCGCCGGCCTGCCCTTCGCCACCGCCAATTCCGTGTCCGAGGCGCTTGAGCGAATGCGCGGGCATGGCATTCCCGGCGAGAGAAAGCTTGCCTCGCTCGCGGCGGGCGCTTCGAAGCATAACGGGCCCTGGCCCACGCTGTCCGTGTGGCACGGCACCAGCGATTCGATTGTCGATCCGGTCAACGCCGAAGCGATCGTCGATCAATGGCGTTCGGTGCACGGCGTCTCGGCCGCGCCCGCCGTCGTCGAGACGGTCGACGGCCATCGCCGGCGGGCATGGACCGATAGCCGTGGCCGCGAAGTGATCGAGCAATTTGAGGTTTCGGGCATGGGGCACGGCGTCCCGCTCGATTCGCATCGGCCAGATGCGGTCGGGACGGTCGGGCCGCACATGCTTGAGGCGGGAATCTCGTCGACCGACCGAATTGCGCAATTCTGGGGACTGAGCGAGGCGTCCACAGCACGACGCGAGCGGCCGTCCCCGCCGAAGATCGCGCCCCGGCAGCGCGCCCGCGCGGCGCCCGCCAAGCCCGCGGTGACCAAGGTTATCGAAGATGCGCTCCGCGCCGCCGGGCTGATGCGTTAAACGTCGCCGGCCCTCTTGAATTGCATCGGGGCGCGGCGCAGTCTCGCTCCGAACAGGAGGGCGAAATGGAAGAACAAGTACGATCGGCGGTTCCGACATGGTTCTGGATCGCGGCGGGGCTGGCGCTGCTGTGGGAAGCCTTCGGCTGCTTCATGTATTGGACGCAGGTCACGACGGACCCCGCGACCCTTCCGCTCGACCAGCGGACGATGTGGGAAGCGACTCCGCCGTGGATCGTCGGCGCTTATGCGGTCGCGGTGTGGGTCGGGCTCGTCGGCGCCGTGCTGCTGCTGATGCGGCGCAAGGCCGCGGTACCGCTGCTGCTGGTGTCGCTGCTTGCGGTGCTCGTCCAGTTCGGCGGCGTGATGCTGGTCCCGGCGCTGCGCCAGGTGACGCCCGACGACGCCTTCACCCTGCCGATCGTGATCGTGGTGGTGTGCTATCTCATCTTCATGCTCGCGCGGCTCGCCGGGCGGCGGGGGTGGCTGCGGTAGGCGCCGGGCGCTAGAAGGGCCCATGTCCACCTTTACCATCGACAGCGGCACCAGCCGCGCGACGCCTTCGCCGGTGCCGGGGAAGCGGATGACGGTGCCGGCGCTGCGTGCGCGCAAGGTCGACGGCGTGACCGATCAACCGATCGTGATGCTCACCGCTTACACGATGCGAATGGCGCAATTGCTCGATCCGCATTGCGAGATTTTGCTGGTCGGCGACAGCCTGGGGCAGGTGATTTACGGCCTGTCGTCGACGGTGCCGGTCACCCTCGAGATGATGTGCGCGCATGGCGCGGCGGTGGTGCGGGGGAGCTGGCACAGCCTGGTCGCGGTCGACATGCCGTTCGGAAGCTATGAAGCCTCGCCCGAACAGGCCTTCGCGTCGGCGGCGCGGGTAATGAAGGAAAGCGGCTGCGCGGCGGTCAAGCTCGAGGGCGGCGAGGCGATGGCGCCGACGATCGCCTTCCTCGGCGCGCGCGGCATCCCGGTGATCGGTCACGTCGGCCTCACCCCGCAGGCGGTCAACCAGCTCGGCGGCTATGCCGCGCGCGGCAAGAGCGGCGCCGAGGCGGCCAAGATCGTGTCCGACGCCAAGGCGGTCGCCGACGCCGGAGCCTTCTGCATTGTGGTTGAAGGCGTGATGGAAGCAATCGCCGATGAGGTGACGGCGGCAGTTGCCTGCCCGGTGATCGGCATCGGCGCCTCGGCGCGGTGCGACGGGCAGGTGCTGGTCACCGAAGACATGCTCGGCCTGTTCGAACGCACCCCCCGGTTCGTGAAGCGCTACGACGATCTGGCGAGCCGCATCGGCGCGGCGGTGGAGAGCTATGCCGAGGAAGTGCGGGACCGGTCGTTCCCGACGGCGGACCAGACCTATCGGCCCAAGAGCGGCTGAGAGTGGGCGGAATCTATGCTGTGGACCCATGCCGATACTAGCGTCGCTGCTGATTAGTAATCAGCGTGCGCCCGGTGCTCATCCAACTTTCCCGATTTCAGCTGCGGGACTTCCAGGGCGCTGACCGAGCTGCGTTCGTGCGCTATCAAATGGACCCGCGTTACCTCAGCCTCTACGATTTCTCACCAAGCGACGCGGCGAGGGCGGAGCAGCTTTTTGCCTGCTTCCTGGACTGGCAAGTTGAAGAGCCGCGAAGCAACTTCCAGCTGGGGATTTTTGAAGTGGCAACAGGCGGCCTGCTGGGTTGCGCCGGACTTCGAAAGTCAGATGAGGAGCTAGCGGTTTTAGGCATAGAGCTTGCTCCGGCCCAGTGGGGGCGCTTCCGCCTGGCGATTGAAACCGCCGCTGCCTTGCTGGAATATGGCTTCGGGACCCTGAAACTCCGAACGATCATCGGTGATACCGCCAGCGGCAACAGGCGCGTCGAGAAGTTGGCTTGCTGGTTCGGGGCCGAAATTGTGGCGCGTCGGAAGGGGCCTGATTGGATGCAGACTCGCGGATGGCAGGAGGTAGATTGGGCTCTGAGCCGCGAGGATTGGGCCAAGTCACCAGCAAGGAATGGCGTGGCTCAGCATTGAAGAAATACCGCTTTCCGCTCAAAGCCGAGACACACGGATACCTTCGGATGCTACGGGCGTCGCTCCTCACCTCACCGTAAGCGCGGTCCCGAACGGAGCGCGGAACGCCGCGGCGAAGCCGTCGTAGATGGTGCGGGCGGCGCGGGCGATGGTGCTGGGGCGGTTGCTGCCGTAGCGGGCGAAGAAGGCCACCGCGATCCGCCGGCCGTCGGGTAGCGTAATGAAGCCGACGTCGGTGGTCAGGCCCGACAAAGTGCCGGTCTTGTTGGCGACTTGCGCGCCATAAGGAAGCAGACCGCGGATGCGATTCTTGCCGGTCATGCAGCGGCGCATCAAGTCGAGCAGATAGGCGCGGCCCTGCGGCTTGAGCATCGATCCGCCGTCGAGCCGCTTGAGCAATTCGACCATGGCGCGCGGCGTCGAGGAATCGCGGATGTCGCGCAGGTCACGTTGCGCACGCAGCAGGCCCGCGATGTTGCGGTCGATGCGGACGCCGGTGAGGCCTTGCTGGGTCAGCCAGGCCTGAATTGTGCGCGGGCCGCCGAGATCGGCGAGCAACAGGTCGGTCGCGTGATTGTCGCTGCGCACCATCATCGCGTCCATCAGGCTGGCGGCGGACCGGCCGCCGATCCGGTCGCTCAGCGAGCGGTGGCCGTTTTCGACTTGCGCGAGATAGTTTGCGGCAATCGCGATCTTGACCACGCTCGCCATGGGGAAGGGCTCGTCGCCATTGATGCTGACCACTTCCCCGCTGTTGAGGTCGAGTGCGGCGACGCCGACCTCCCCCGGCGAGGAGGCAACCAGGGCAGCGAGCTGCCGTTCGAGCGAGCGCAGAGCGGGCGTCGATGCCGCCGCCGCAGGCTGAGCAACGACCGCCAAGAGCCAGCAAAATATCGCAACGAACCGCATGCTGTTCCCCATACCGCTCCGAACCTGAACCAGCGCCGTCCGCCGGTTTTCGTTCCAAGTGATTGATAATGTCTCAATTTGGGCACCGCCGATGCGCTGCCGAGGTCATAATCGACTCAACGGACGGCTTTTGCACCCTCGCTTCACCGCACCAGCGCCACTCGTCGCCGCTTATTCGGGTCCGGCCAAGACAACCGAGGTTCGGTCTTTGCCTTTGGCGGCGAGGGCGCTAGACGAGGCGCCGCCAGCTTTTGTTCATCCGGGGTGGGGGACATGAAGCGAACCGGCTGGCACCGCCCCGACCGACCGCAAGAGGATTCACTTGGCGCTTCCCCCCGACAATGCCGAAAGCTTCGCCCGCGAAGTGGACGAGAATCTTCGCCGCGACCGCGCACAGGAGGTCGCCAAACGCTATGGCGCGCTGATCATCGGCGGCGTGATCCTGCTGCTCGCGGCGATCGGCGGCTATCTTTACTGGCAAAACCGCCAGGCCAAGCAGGCCGAGGCCGGCACCGAGCAGATCAGCGCCGTGATCGACGATATTGGCGCGGGCCGCGCTGCCAGTGCAGGACCGCGGCTCGATACGCTCCGCCAGCATGAAGCCGAAGGCGTCAGCGCCGCCGCTTCTTTCTCCCGCGCCGCGGTCGCGATCCAACAGGGTGATCGCAAGCTGGCCTCGACCATCTATGCCGAGATCGCCGCAAATGCCGATCTCGCAAAGCCCTATCGCGATCTCGCCACGGTGCGCGGAACCGCGCTCGACTTCGACTCGATCGGGCCCGACGCGGTAATCGCCCGCCTCCAGCCGCTCGCCGAGCCCGGCATGCCCTTCTTCGGCACCGCCGGCGAGATGGTCGGGATGGCGCTGGTCGCCAAGGGCCAGCGCGGTCCCGCCGGACAGTTGTTCGCCAAGATCGCCGCCGACCAGAGTGTTCCCGCGACCCTGCGCAGCCGCGCGGTCCAGGTCGCCGGCACGCTCGGCGTCGATGCCAGCGCTTCGATTCCCACCGGCACTGCTCCCGCCGAACAATAGGACGACCCAAGGATGATGCGCACCGCCACCAATTTGCTGGCCCTGTTGACCGCCACCGCCTTGCTTTCGGGCTGCGGCATAATCAACAAGAAGCCCAAATCGACCCCGACCGTCGGCGAGCGCGTCGCGGTTTTGGTCAATGAGCTCGACATTGCGGTCGACCCCGCCACCGCGGCCCTGCCGATGGTGCTTCCCGCCGCGACCGCCAATGCGGAATGGGGCCAGTCGGGCGGCAACGCCGCCAAGCTGATGGGCCATGTCGCGCTCGGCGCCAGCGTTGGTCAGGCATTCTCGGTATCGATCGGCGAAGGCAGCACCAACAGCCGGCGTCTCGGCGGCGGGCCGGTGGTGGCCGGCGGCAAGGTCTTCACCATCGACACCGGCGGCACCGTCCGCGCCTTCGATGCCGGCACCGGCGCGGAGGCTTGGGCGGCGCGGTTCGGCGAGAATCAGGGCGACGCCGCACTTCGCTACGGCGGCGGGGTCGCGGCCGACGGGGGACGGGTCTACGCGACCAACGGCCTCGGCTATGTCGCAGCGCTCGACGCCGGGACCGGCGCGCCGTTGTGGACGGTGCGCCCGGGCGGACCGCTGCGGGGAGCGCCCAGCGTCGCGGACGGCGCCATCTATGTCATCAGCCAAGACAATCAGCTTTATTCGCTGAACGCCGCCACCGGCGCGACCAACTGGTCGAGCGCCGCCGCGCTCGAGATTGCGGGCGTGTTCGGCAACGGTTCGCCGGCGGTTGCGCGCGGCACGGTCGTCGCCGGCTTCTCCTCGGGCGAGCTCTATGCCTATCGTTACGAGAACGGCCGGTTGGTATGGCAGGACGCCTTGTCGCGCTCTGCGCCAGCGTCGGTCAGGCATTTTCGGTATCGATCGGCGAAGGCAGCACCAGCAGCCGGCGTCTCGGCGGCGGTCCAGTAGTGGCCGGCGGCAAGGTCTTCACCATCGATACCGGCGGCACGGTGCGCGCGTTCGATGCCGGCACCGGGGCGGAACA
>JALYQH010000071.1 GCA_030855945.1 Pseudomonadota bacterium
CCAGTTCGGCCTCGACCTCGACTCCGAAAATATCGACCAGCCGCGGCGCCTTGTTTCCGAACAGCGTGCCGGCGACGCAGCGGTCGCCCGATCTGGTTCCAACGGTGACGCGCAGCAGCGTGTGATAGTCGCCCTCGCGGTCGTGGCGAATTTCGGTGACGTCGAGCCCGCGCTGCTTGGCAAGGAACGGCGCGTTGACCATGTTCACCGTCTGCGAATAGGTTCCCATCAGCCCCGCGAGCACCGCCCCGGTGATCGGCTTCTGGTTCAGCTGGGCTGCAGCGCCTTCCACCTCGACCGATACAGAGCGGACGTCCTCGCCGACGATCTGCCCAACCAGCCGGCCGAGCTTTTCAGCCAGCGCCATATAGGGTTTGAGGCGCGGCGCTTCCTCGGCGGTCAGGCTCGGCATGTTGATCGCGTTGGTCACTCCGCCGAGCAGCAGGAAGTCGCTCATTTGCTCGGCGACCTGGATCGCGACATTGACCTGCGCCTCGCTGGTCGAAGCCCCGAGATGCGGGGTCGAGATGAAATTGGGGGTGCCGAATAGCGGCGAATCTTTGGCCGGCTCGGTTTCGAACACGTCGAGCGCGGCGCCCGCGACATGACCGCTGTCGAGCGCATCCTTGAGCGCGGCCTCGTCGATCAGCCCGCCGCGCGCGCAATTGACGATTCGCACGCCGGTCTTGGTCTTGGCCAGTGCTTCGCGCGACAGGATACCGCGGGTCTGGTCGGTCAGCGGCGTGTGGAGCGTGATGAAGTCGGCCCGCGCGAGCAATGTGTCGAGATCCGCTTTCTCGACTCCCAGTTCGAGAGCCCGCTCGGGCGTCAGGAACGGGTCGAACGCAACGACCTTCATCTTTAAGCCGATCGCCCTTGCGGCGACGATCGAGCCGATATTGCCGGCGCCGATCAGGCCGAGCGTCTTGCCGGTGACCTCGACCCCCATGAACCGGTTCTTCTCCCACTTTCCGGCCTGGGTCGATGCGTCCGCCTCGGGCAATTGGCGGGCAAGCGCGAAGATCAGCGCGATAGCGTGCTCGGCGGTGGTGATCGAATTGCCGAACGGGGTGTTCATCACCACCACGCCGCGCGCCGTGGCGGCGGGAATGTCGACATTGTCGACGCCTATTCCGGCGCGGCCGACGACCTTGAGGTTGGTCGCAGCGTCGAGCAGTTCCGCGGTGACCTTGGTCGACGAGCGGATGGCGAGCCCGTCATAGCCGCCGATCATCGCCTTCAGCTCGTCCGGCGACTGGCCGGTGATTTCGTCGACATGAATCCCGCGCTCCCGGAAGATCGCGGCGGCACGCGGGTCCATCGCGTCGGAAATGAGGACTTTGGTCATTGGCTATTCCTTAGCCCCTCTCCCCTTGAGGGAGAGGGAGGGGCCCGCCGCACTTGCGGTGGGAGGGTGAGGGGTGTGAGCGAGGCGAAGGAGGTTCACACCCCTCACCCCGCTCAGCTTCGCTGAGTTGCCCTCTCCCTCAAGGGGAGAGGGAATTTTCCCACGCCCAGTCCAGCCACGGCCCGAGCGCTTCGATATCGGCGGTGTCGACCGTCGCGCCGCACCAGATGCGCAGGCCGGGCGGAGCGTCGCGGTAGCTGGCGATGTCGAACGCCACTTCCTCCGCTTCGAGCAGCTTGACCATTGCCTTGATGCGATCGGGATCGGCGTCGACCGTCAGGCAGACGCTGGTCTTCGATCGAATCGCCGGGTCTTGCGCGAGGTGGCCGAGCCAGTCTCGCGCCTCGACGATCCGGTCGAGCGCGGCCGCATTGGCCTCGGTGCGCGCGATCATCCCCCGCAGCCCGCCGACCGATTTGCCCCATAGGAGCGCAAAAATCGCATCCTCGACCGCGAGCATCGACGGAGTGTTGATCGTCTCGCCTCTGAAAATGCCTTCATTGAGCTTGCCGCCAGAGGTCAGGCGGAACAACTTGGGCAGCGGCCGGTCGGGGACAAAGGATTCGAGCCGCTCGACCGCGCGCGGACCCAGGATCAGCACGCCATGACCGCCTTCGCCGCCGAGCGCTTTCTGCCAGCTGAAGGTGGCGACGTCGATTTTGTCCCACGGCAGGGGATAAGCAAACACGGCGCTGGTCGCGTCGGCAAAGCTCAATCCCCCGCGGTCTGAGGTAATCCAGTCGCCGTCGGCGACGCGGACGCCGCTCGTCGTGCCGTTCCAGGTGAAGAGGACGTCGTTCGACCAATCGGCACTGGAGAGGTCGGGCAGCGCGCCATAATCGGCGCGAATCACGGTCGGGTCGAGCTTGAGCTGCTTGACCGCGTCGGTGACCCACCCCTCGCCGAAGCTTTCCCACGCCAGCGTGGTCACCGGCCGCGCCCCCAGCATCGTCCACATCGCCATTTCGAACGCGCCCGTGTCGGAGCCGGGGACGATGCCGAAGCGGTGCGTGTCGGGAAGCTCCAGCAATTCGCGCATCAGGTCGATGCAATGGCCAAGCCGCTGCTTGCCGAGCGCGCTGCGGTGCGACCGGCCGAGCACGCGCGTGTCGAGTTGATCGGCGCTCCACCCGGGAGGCTTGGCGCATGGCCCCGACGAAAAATAGGGGCGTGACGGACGCATCGTCGGCTTGGTCATTCGTCTCTCCTCACAGAGAGCGCGCGCCGCGTTGGGACGGCGTGGCCCGCTGCCGGTGTGCGGGGAAAAGCGAACGGTCGCAACCATTTGTTTCGCAGGTGCAGCATGGCGAGAATCACCAAACGGGGGTTTTTTGCTTTCTCTCAGGCCGCAAATATTAATCTAGATCAGTGCAAAAACTCGTTTCGTCGTGGTCGCTGGACGCTTCGTCCTTAGTCCGGGAACTACAGGTTGAAAGCTTTAACCAATTCCGGCCAAGTTCCAGCGTCTGGTCAGCGATGGGCAAATCGCGGATCGAGTATCGCCGGGGCTGGGGAGCTCCACGACTGACGAAGTTGCTGACGACGGGAATGTTCCCGCCGGGCAGAATTTTGGGAGCGTGTTGAGGATGACGAATTTGCGAACCGCGAAAGGTGGCGCCATCCGCGACCGCGATATTTTCCTTCACGATGGTCAGCATCTTCGCCGCGTTCGCCTGTCGGTCGGAATTCAGGCATTGGTTGCCGCTCTGTTTATCGCGATCATCGGCTGGTCCGGCTTTGCCACCGCCCGCATGTTGACCAGCCCGGCGCTGAGCGGCTTTAGCGGCGACATGGCGACCCTCGCCGCCGCCACCGAGCTTCGCGCCCGCCAGATCGAACAGCGTCAGGAAGTGCTCGCGGCGATGCTGGCCGGCGAGGAAGTTCCGGCGATGCTTCCGGCCACCACCAAGATTTCCTCGCTCCCCGCCGCGCTCGCCGGTCCGCTGGCGCGCGCCGACGATGCCACCGTCGGTCATGCCGCGGCGACGATGCGGGCGCTCGATGCGCGTTATGCCGCGACTGCCTCGGCGCTGCGCAAGCTTGGCCTCAACCCGGCCCGCCTCGCGGTCGGCGGCCCGTTCGAGCCCGCCACCGGCGGCGACGCCACCTTCAAGCAATTGTTCACCAGCTGGAAGAAGCTCGACAATCTCGCCGACGGCGCGATCGCAGTTCCTTCGGACAAGCCGGTCAAGACCGCCGACTTTACCTCGGGCTACGGCGTTCGTTCGGATCCGTTCAAGGGCCGCGCAGCGATGCACGCCGGGATCGACCTTGCCGGCCCCGTCGGCACGCCGATCTATGCCACCGCCGACGGAACGGTCAGTGACGCTTCGTACAACAGCGGCGGCTACGGCAATCTGGTCAAGCTTGACCATGGTCGCGGCATCGAAACCCGCTACGGCCACATGTCTTCGCTGCTGGTCCGCGCCGGACAGCGCGTCAGCCGCGGCCAGCTGATCGGCCGCATGGGCTCGACCGGCCGCTCGACCGGAAGCCACCTTCACTATGAAGTCCGCATTGACGGCCGCGCGGTCAATCCGATCCCGTTCATGAAGTCGAACGACTATCTGCTCGCGATGCAGCGCAAGGGCGGCGGCCAGTCGATGGATGCAGTTGCACTCGGCGGCCCGACCAAGCGCTAACTTGTCGTTGACCCCCGCCGCGCCTATCTCGCGGACGTGACTTCCCTGACCCTCACCCCCAGCGCCGCCAAGCGCGTCGCTTTCATCGCCGACCGGCAGGGCAGGCCGGCGATTCTGCGCCTGTCGGTCGACGGCGGCGGCTGCGCCGGTTTCTCCTACAAATTCGAAATGGGCGAGATCGCCGAGGATGACGCCCAATCGCAGACCGACGGGGTGACGCTGGTCGTCGACCCGGTCAGCCTGGACCTGCTCGACGGCTCGGCGGTCGATTATGTCGAGGATCTGGGCGGCTCGGCGTTCAAGGTCACCAACCCCAACGCCGCCTCGGGTTGCGGCTGCGGGTCGAGCTTCTCGGTCTAGTCCTCCGAGGCTATTTCCGTTCGTCCCGAGCTAAGTCGAGGGGCGCCCCTCGACTTCGCTTGGGACGAACGGTTAGGACCGTTCCATGAAAGTCGTTACCTTCAACATCAACGGCATTCGCGCTCGATTGCCGCGCCTGCTCGAATATCTGGCGCGCGAGCACCCCGATGTCGCCTGCCTGCAAGAGCTCAAATGCGCCGATGAATCGCTGCCGGTCGGGGATATCGAGGCGGCGGGCTATGGCGCGGTGTGGCATGGCCAGAAGGGTTTCAACGGGGTCGCCATCCTCGCGCGCGGCGCGGCACCCGCGCTACGCCTGGTCGGCCTGCCCGGCGATCCGGACGACAGCCACAGCCGCTACATTGAAGCCGAGGCGCAGGGTGTCACCGTCGCGTCAATTTACCTGCCCAACGGCAATCCGATCGGCACCGAGAAATTCGATTATAAATTGAGATGGATGGCGCGCCTTGCCGACCACGCCGCGGCGCTGCTCGCCGAGGAGCGGCCGACCGTTCTCGCCGGCGATTTCAATGTCATTCCGGAGGACCGCGACACTTTCTCGCGCCGGGCGATGGCCAATGATGCGCTGTTCCAGCCCGAAAGCCAGGCGGCGTTCCGAAGCCTTGTCCACCAGGGCTGGACCGACGCACTGCGCGCGATCCACCCGCGTGAGGAGCGGCTGTTCACGTTTTGGGATTATCAGGCTGGCGCGCTTGCCCGCGATGCCGGCTTCCGCATCGACCATCTGCTGCTCAGCCCGCAGGCCGCCGACCGGCTGCAGGGCGCCGGCGTCGACAAATGGGCGCGCGCCGAGGAGAAGGCTAGCGACCATGCGCCGACCTGGGTCGAACTGGCTTAAAGGGCCTTTTCGTAAATCCGGTAGGTGTGGTTGATCGCCGCCCCGGACAGCTCGGCGATCGAGACCATTCCCTTATTATCCTCGAGGATCCAGCCGAACTCGCCATGCGACGCGCCGTAATTCTCGACGCTGGCGCGGCGGATCGATTCGATCAGCATGAAGGCGAGCTGGCTTGCTAGCCGGCCGCCCTGAAGGCTCCGGACCACGCCCATCAAGGGCACGCGGACGCCCTTCACCTTGGGCTTGCGCAGGCGCCACAGCAATTTGGCCCAGCCGAACGGGAACAGTTTGCCGTCCAGATCCGCGATCAGCTCGTTGACGTCGGGCAAAGTGATCATGAACGCGACGGGCTCGCCATCGAGCTCGGCGATACGGACCAGATCCTCGAAAATGATCGGCTTCAGCTTCTTCCCGGCATAAGCCACTTCGGCGTCGGTCAGCGGGACGAACCCCCAATTGTCTGACCAGGCATCGTTGAGGATGCCGAGGATGATCGCCGCTTCGCTGCCAAAATCGGACTTGTCGACGTTGCGCAGCCGGATACGCGGATTCTTTTCCCCAGCGCGGATCAGCCGCTGGATCAGCGGATCGAGCTGCTTGTCGATGTCCATCGCATAAGTGTGGAGGTCCCTGGCCTTGGCGTAACCGGCCGCCTCGATCCATTCGCGATAGGCGGGACGGTGGTGGCCCATCATCACCATCGGCGGCTGGTCGAAGCCGTGGATCAGCAGGCCGGGCTCATCCCAGATCGAAATTGAGATCGGGCCGAGCGCGCGGGTCATGCCTTCGCCGCGAAGCCACTCCTCGGCGGTGGCGATCAGCGCCGCGGCGGTCTCACCGTCGAGCGCTTCTAACATGCCCCATTGGCCGGTGCCGGGCTGCATATGCTGCTGGACCAGCTCGTCGACCTGCGCGCTGATCCGGCCGACGACCTTGCCGCCGAGCTCCGCCAGCCAATATCGCGCCTGGCCGTGGCCGAACCACGGATTCTCCTTGGGATCGAGGAGGGCGTGCACCTCGCTCTTGAGCGGCGGCACCCACGCCGGGTCGTCCCGGTAAACGTCCCACGCCAGATCGACGAACGCCCGGCGATCGGCCTTGGTGATGACCGGGCGGATAACCACAGCTGCCCCCCGGGACGAGCTAGGCGCGCTTGCGCGGATGGCCCGAGGCGACGATCACGCCCGACTTCTCCTTGACCCACGGGTAGGTCTCGGCGACCTCCTCGGTATAGCCGAGGTTGAACACCGTCGGGCTTTTCTCCGGGCGCTCGGGCCGCTCGTAGAAGGTGCCGAGCACGCGATCCCAGAAATAATTGGTGATGCCGTAATTGCCGTTTTCGTCGTGGAAATGGTGCGCCATGTGCAGCCGTTTCATATTGGCGACGAACTTCCATTTCGGCTTGTAGGCGAGATGCTGGATGCAGTGGACGAACTCATAGACGCAGGTCGTCAGCAGCCCGGCGGCGAGCGCCGCCATCGCCGCTCCGAACCCGCCGATCGCCCAGCCGATGGGCAGCGTCACCAGCGCGATCGTCGGCAGCGTCGTGTGGAGCGCGCCGAACAGCACTTCGAGGTGGTTGGGGTCCTGATGGTGATCGTAATGGATGCGCTTCCACGTCGAGGCGAGCGCGGGCATTTTGAACATCCACTTGGAGTGAAGCACCCAGCGGTGGAGGCAATACCAGATCAGCGGATAGACGAGCACCGCAATTGCGACCGCCGCCCCAGTCTGGACCCCGCCGGCGGGCTTCCAGAACCACGCCCCGATCGCGGCGAGCGCGACCAGCACATAAGCGATGATCGCCGGATATTGGGCATAAGCGACCCACAATTGCTTTAGGGTCATGCGGTCGAGATAGTGCGACCGCCTCCAAATCCCCTTGGTCATCGTGTCCGTGGTCACGGCAAATCCTTGTCGAAATGTCTGCGTCGAGCGGGAAAGCGTTGCGAGATGCAACCGCAATACGGCGCTTTTGCGACCGACGGCATGAAGCGGAGGTGAAGCGGCGAACGCGCACCGATCCCGTTAATCAAAGTGAACCCAAGAAAACGGGCAATTCAGCACCTATGCAGTCCGACTCGGGCATAAAACGTTGTCATGGGACAAAGGCGCGATTTCGCGTCTCCCCGTCGAAGAGGAGAGCTTACATGTCGGCAATGACGAAGATTCTGACCGGTGCAGCCGGTCTCGCGGCAGCGGTTGGCTTCGCCAGCCCGGCTGCGGCGCAATATTACCCGGGCTACGGCCATAACAACAATGGCGGCGTGGTTGGGGCCATCATCAATACCGTGCTCGGTGGCAATCAATATGGCTACAATCAGTACGGCTATGGCGCCCGCCATCAGCAATATGCGGCCGCCCAGTGCAGCCGCGCGGTCGAGGCCCGCCTCGGCGGCAACCGTTACGGCTACGGCGGCGGCTATGGCTATAATCAGGGCTATGGCGGCGGCCGCGTGCTCGCCGTCACCCGAGTCGAGCGCCGCAACAACGGCCTCAGGGTCCGCGGTGTGGCCTCGTCGGGGCAGCAGTACGGCGGTTATGGCTATAATAACGCCGGCCAGGCCGACCTCGAGTTCCGCTGCAACATCAACTCGCGCGGACGGATTACCGATGTCGATCTCGACCGTCGGGGCAACCGCTACGGCTATTATCGCGGCTACTAAGGCGATTTAGCCAATAAGTGGACATGGATGCGCCGGGGTCCAGGCACCCATCAAAGTTGTACTTTGATGGGACCCGCCTTAGGGCTCCGGCGCATTCTCTTTGTCCGAAGCGAGCGCACCCCCGATGACCGTGACACCTGCCGACACGATCCTGATCGTTGACTTCGGCAGCCAGGTGACCCAGCTCATCGCACGACGGGTGCGCGAGGCGGGAGTCTATTGCGAAATCGCTCCCTTCAATGCCGCGGATGCCGCGTTCGAGCGGCTCCGTCCGGGCGGCCTGATCTTCTCCGGCGGGCCGTCTTCGGTGACCTGGGAGGACAGCCCTCGCGCGCCGCAAGCATTGCTCGACAGCGAGCTCCCGATCCTCGCCATCTGCTACGGCCAGCAGACGCTCCACCAGCAATTGGGTGGGCGTGTCGCCACCTCGGACAATAAGGAATTCGGCCGTGCCTTCATCGAGGTGGTCGGCGACAGCGCACTGTTCGACGGATTGTGGCAGGTCGGCGAGACCCATCAGGTGTGGATGAGCCACGGTGACCGGGTCGAGGAGCTGGCCCCGGGTTTCAAGATCGTCGCCAAGTCGGAGGGTGCCCCCTACGCCATCGCCACCGATGAGGAGCGGCGCCGCTTTTCGCTGATGTTCCATCCCGAGGTCGTGCACACGCCGGACGGGTCGAAGCTGATCGCCAACTTCGTTCGCCATGTGTGCGGGTTGTCGGGCGACTGGTCGATGGGTGCATTCCGCGACGCCAAGATCGCCGAGATCCGCGCCCAGGTCGGTAAGGGCAAGGTGATTTGCGGGCTTAGCGGCGGCGTCGACAGCGCGGTGGCGGCGGTGCTGATCCATGAGGCGATCGGCGACCAACTGACCTGCGTGTTCGTCGATCATGGGCTGATGCGGGCGAACGAGGCCGAGCAGGTCGTCTCGCTATTCCGCAATTCGTATAATATCCCGCTGGTCCACGTCGACGCCGAGGAGCTGTTCCTGTCCGGGCTCGCCGGCGTCACCGATCCCGAGGCCAAGCGCAAGTTCATCGGCAAGACCTTCATCGACGTGTTCGACGAGGAGGCGAAGAAGATCGGTGGCGCCGACTTCCTCGCCCAAGGCACGCTCTATCCCGACGTGATCGAAAGCGTCAGCTTTACCGGCGGGCCCTCGGTGACGATCAAGAGCCACCACAATGTCGGCGGGCTGCCCGAGCGGATGAACATGAAGCTGGTCGAGCCGCTGCGCGAATTGTTCAAGGATGAGGTCCGCGTGCTCGGCCGCGAGCTTGGCCTGCCCGAGGCGTTCGTCGCTCGCCACCCCTTTCCCGGGCCCGGGCTAGCAATCCGCATCCCCGGCGAAGTCGACAAGGCCAAGTGCGACATCCTCCGCAAGGCCGACGCCATCTACCTCGAGGAAATCCGCAACGCGGGTCTCTACGACGCCATCTGGCAGGCGTTCGCGGTGCTGCTGCCGGTCAAGAC
>JALYQH010000131.1 GCA_030855945.1 Pseudomonadota bacterium
CCAGCTGCTCGCCGCGATAGACATAGGCCATCTGGGTCAGCAGATCGACGACCAGCCGCGTATCGCCGTCCTTGGGGATCGCGGTCGCCCACAGATATTCGCCCGGCTTGAGCCCGGTGCGGCCAAAACTCGCGACCATCGCCTGGTACGCCTTGGGCGCATGCCCATGGCTCCAGCGGTACGGCGCCATCGTCGGCGCGGCGACCGTCAAGACCGGGGCAACCGGACTCGGTGCGGGCAAGGGCGTGGCCGAACAGGAAGCGAGCGCGAGCACCGCGCCGGCCGTCAGCAAAATTCCGATTCTTTTCAACGCGATGCCCCTGATATTTAGCCGCAGTCATGCCTTAGCCATCGGACGCGCACAAGCAGGAGCCGTTAATCGTGGCAAGCTAGCGGTCTCGTCGGACACTCCTCGTGCCGATAACGGGCATCGGCGGCGTTAACGGCTGGCGTTCGCCATCATCTTCCTCACCCCCCGCGCCGCTTGCCGCAGCCGCTGCTCATTCTCGACCAGCGCCAGCCGGACGAACCCTTCGCCTTCCTCGCCGAAGCCGACACCGGGGGCGACCGCGACGCCTGCCTCGGTGAGCAAGCGCTTGGCGAATTCCATGCTGCCGAGGTCGCGGAATGGCTCGGGGATCGGTGCCCAGGCGAACATGCTGGCCATCGGCACGGGGATGTCCCAGCCGGCGCGGCCGAAGCATTCGACCATCACATCGCGGCGGCCTTTGTAGAGTGCGCGGTTGAAGTCGATGATGTCCTGCGGGCCGTTCAAGGCGGCGGTGGCGGCGGCCTGGATCGGGGTGAAGGCGCCATAATCGAGGTAGGACTTTACGCGAGCCAATGCGCCGATCAGCTCGGCATTGCCGACCGCGAAGCCGATCCGCCAGCCGGGCATCGAGTATGTTTTTGACATGCTGGTGAACTCGACCGCGACCTCTTTCGCGCCTTCGACCTGAAGGATCGACGGGGTCGGCGTGTCGCCGAAGTAGATTTCGGCATAGGCGAGGTCGGAAATGATCCACAGCCCGGCGTCGCGCGCGAAGGCGACGAGCTGCTCGTAGAAAGCGAGATCGACCGTCTGGGCGGTGGGGTTGGACGGATAGCCGATCACCAGCACCTTGGGCCGCGGCACGGTGTAGCGCATCGCCCGTTCGAGCCGGTCGAAGAAATCGGGGCCGGGGACGGCCGGGATCGAGCGGATGCTGGCGCCGGCGATGATGAAGCCGAAGTGGTGGATCGGGTAGGACGGGTTGGGGGTCAGCACGACGTCGCCGGGCGCGGTGATCGCCTGGGCGAGGTTGGCGAGGCCTTCCTTGCTGCCCAGCGTCACGATGACTTCGGAGTCGGGATCGAGGGTGACGTCGAAGCGGCGCTGGTAATAAGCGGCCTGGGCTTTCCTCAGGCCGGGGATGCCCTTTGACGCCGAATAGCGGTGCGCGGTCGGCTTGGCGGCGACCTCGGCGAGCTTGGCGATAACGTGCGGCGGCGGCGCGCCGTCGGGGTTGCCCATGCCAAGGTCGATAATGTCCTCGCCGCGCGCGCGGGCGGCAGCCTTCATCGCGTTGACTTCGGCGAAGACATAGGGCGGCAGGCGTCGGATGCGGTAGAAATCGTCGGTCATAGCGTCATACTGACGACGATTGTGCAGTGCGGCAACTAGCGGTCGTAGGCGGGCAGGCTGATTCCGCGCGCTATCGCCGCGCCGCGCAGACTGAATCCGGCCAGTCCCGCGACCAGCGCGGCAAGCCCGGCCGGCGCGCCGAACAGGGTCAGCACCACGAACAGGCCCGAGGCGAGCGCGGCGGCAGTGACGTAGAGCTCGGGCCGCATCAGGATCGACGGCTCGCCCGCGAGCACGTCGCGGATGATTCCGCCGACGCAGGCGGTCATCACCCCCATCGCAAATGCCGGGACCGGGGCGACTCCGTAGTTTAGCGCCTTGGCCGCTCCGTAGGTGGCGTAGGCGGCGAGGCCGATCGCGTCGAACCACAGCAGCGCCCGCTCGGCGATGGTTTTCCTCGACAGGAACCAGACGCCAATCGCCGCACCGATGCAGATTAGTAGCGTGGCGTTGGTGCCGACCCAGAACACGGGCGCGCCGATCAGCAGGTCGCGCATCGTGCCGCCGCCAACCCCGGTGACGACGGCGAAGAAGAT
>JALYQH010000149.1 GCA_030855945.1 Pseudomonadota bacterium
CATTCCGGTATGGCGGCTGCTGCGCGCGCTCGCCGACAATGAAATTCCGATCATCGCCGCGGTCCACGGCAACGCAGTCGGCATCGGCACGACCCTGCTGCTTCACTGCGATTTCGTGGTCGCCGAGGAGGGATGCCGCTTCGTCATGCCGTTCGTCGACTTGGGGCTGGTGCCGGAAGCGGCAAGCTCATTGATCTTGCCACGCCTCGCCGGGCGCCGCGCCGCCGCGCGCCATTTGCTGCTCGGCGAGCCGTTCGGGGCGCAGCAAGCGCTGGCGATGGGGCTGGCGAGCCATGTCGCGGCCAAAGGCGAGTTGGCGGCGACGTTCGACCGGCTGGTGTCGGCGCTGCTGGCCAAGCCGGCCGAGGCGATGCGACTGACGCAATCACTGTTGCGCCGGGCCGATCGCGCCCAAGTGATTGAGCGGATTGAACTCGAGAACGGTCATTTTGCGGAACGGCTTACCTCGGCCGAAGTGCGCGATGCAATTACCGCTTTCTTCGCGGCGCGGGCGGCGCGTTAGTCGGCGACCCACACCCGCTTCGAGCGCGAGACGCTGATCGTCGGGCCCGGCAGCAGCAGCAGCGACGTCGGCTGGGTATAATTGACCCGAAGATCGACGAAGCCGGCGCCATCCACCGGGTCGACAACCGCAAAGGTTCCCGGCGATATACCGTAGACTTTCGACGTGATCTTGGCCTTGATCGCGGCATTATCCGGCTTGGGGAAAATGGTCGCGAGTCGGGCGCCCTCGCCGAGCGCATGCTGGATTCCGGCCATCGCCCGGAATGCCAGACCCAGCTGAGCGATCATCCAGATCAGGATGATCAGGACCGGCAAAGCGAAGGCGGTTTCGACAATCGCCCCGCCTCGTTCGTCGCGAATGATACGCCTGATTTTCATTTGATGCGTATCCCCGAAGTCGCTTCGATTTCGTACGTGCCATCCGCGTCAAGGCCGGCGAAATGGGTCGGAAACATCGGCGTGAATTGGTCAGTGACGGTCAGCGTGATGTAGCGCGCTTCGCGTTCGTTGGCGGCACACGTATCGAGATTATAGTCGCCCTTGCGCACCGGGCTGCCTCCAGGGGCAGTGCACTCCAACCAATAATCGAGCACCACGTCATCTTCCTCAACGCCCGCGGCAACGGCCGCCTCGGCGACAATCGTTTCATCGACCGTGGTGTCGGTCGTGGTCTGCATGATCTTTTCGATGCCGCGCTGGGCGGCCTGCTCCAACAGCAGCTTGCGCCCCATCGCCACGCTGACGTCGGAGATGCCGATGACGAACGCCGCCAGCAGCGGCGCGACCAGCGCCAGCTCGACCGTCGCGGTGCCGCTGCGGTCGGAACGGAGGAGGTGAAACAGCCCGGCCATCACGCCACCAGTCGGACGCGGCGCCCGCCTTCGAGCCCGCCGTCGCCGAATATCGGGCACTCGCTGCCCTTTTCGAACTTGTTCGAAATGGCGGTATTGCCCGAAAACACGACCCGGCGACCGACCAGCCGGGTGCAAACGAAGCCGGTCGACCCGCCGCCGTTGTAAACGATCTCTTGGTTGGGGAAATACACCGCTCCGATGATTTGCGACGTCGAATTGCCGTTGATCTTGTTTTGGGTGCTGTTGCTATCGACCGCATTGCGGTCCTGATAGATCGCGATCCCCGCATAGGGATTAGTGGGATCTGTGACCGCCGACGGTGCTGTCAGCGACAGGTTAGCACTCGCATTGACGCTGAGCGTGCCCACGGCGGCGGTTTCGTCGATACGCGTCATCACCAGCGTCACATCGGCGCCGGTGATAGTTCCCTGAATGTCGGCACCGCCCTCGCCGATGTAATAGGTTCCCGCCGGAAGATTGAGCGTCGTTCCTGAGCCGACCGAAAGGCCACTGAAGCAGTTGGCGCCCGGATTGGCGGTTTGCGCATCGGCCAGTGTGACCGTCGCATTCGCGCCATTGAAGTTGCTCGACGTGCTTGTGCCAAGCTTCGGAAATTTGCTGCCCGCCGAGAAACAATCCATCTGAGTACGATCGATGTTGACGTCGGCGTACGGGTCCTCAAAGGCGGAGACGTAAGGGTCATATTTGTCGACGTTCCACCGCGTCGATGCCTGGACGCCGCCGACGGCCGCGATTACCGACGCCCTCACATTCGACGAGTTGCCGTTCGAAAGCGCGGAATTGAACGCCGGCGAATTGCTGATCATTCCGCAATCCATCTCGATGCTGGCATTGCCGCCGACCGTGATGCCGGTCTTCGACGCGTTCGGTTCCAGGCTGACGACGCAATATTCGTCGGACCCGGGAACGCTCGCGGCCCGCGCCGTCGTGGTGATGATCGGCGCGGCCGCCATGAACATCGCGCTGAATGGCAGCGATTGGCTGAGCTTGAGGACAACGTTGACCTGTTGGCGAGATGTCCCCGAATCGGCGGGAAGGGTCACCTCCGGATAGCCCGACATCAAGGTGATGCCGGTGTGATTGTTGATCGCGAGGTCGCGCGTGACGGCGCTGCCGACCGCCGCCTGGTCACCGCCCTGGATGCGCTGGTAAACCCCCGCGAGCGCGGCCGAATCGGCGGCGCGCTGAAGCTGGCGCTTCCACAATGTCCACTGGATGGTGTCGGTGGCGAGTCCCGCCGAGCCGACCAGCAATGGCATTGCCGCGCCGGCGATGACGAGCATGTTGCCGCGCTTGTCGCCCCACAGTCGCTTGAAGGCCTGCCTGATCATCGTTCTACCTCGTCGAAACCTTGCGTCGCTCCGTCCTAGCCCGGACACGGTAAGCGACCCGTGCACGGGCACGGTTAACGGCTGTCCAACCATGATCGCGACGCTACCTTGAAGAGCGCCGTATTAGGCCTATAATACAGTAAAGGCCTCTTGCGCGCGGGGTGGGCACCGTCCACCCTTGCCCGCAACAGGGATGGAAGGAATGACCATGGCGACAGAGGCGGGGACGACGACCAAGATCAAGCTCGAAGCGCCCGACGCGCTTCAGCCGCTGCCCGCGGCCGAAGCCTCGGGACTCGTGCCGTTGAAGCGCGAGGAAACCAGCGAACTCGACTCGAAGGTCGCCAAGTTCGTCGACGAGCTCGCCGCGCTCGACGCCAACAGCCCAGAATTCGGCAAGAAGGTCGACCAGCTGACGGCGATGGGGCGCAAGGAAATCGCCGAGGCGGCGGGCGCCTCGAACCGTTTCCTCGACCGCCCGGTCAAGGCGATCGATGCCGATACGGGCATTGGCGCCGACCTCACCGAGCTTCGCCGCACGGTCGAGAAGCTCGATCCCGGGGCCAACGGCAAGCTGCTGACCAAGCGCAAGTTCCTCGGCATCATTCCATTCGGCAATCGCATCAACAATTATTTCGACGGCTATCGCAGCTCGTAGACCCATATTTCGGCCATCCTGTCGCGGCTCGGCTCGGGTAAGGACGAGCTGTTGATGGACAATGCCGCGATCGACACCGAGCGCGCCGGGCTGTGGAAGACGATGCACCGGCTCGAGCAGATGATCCACATTTCGAAGCAACTCGACTCGACCTTGGAGGACAAGGCCAACGAGCTCGACGCGACCGAACCGGCCAAGGCCAAGGCGATGCGCGAGACCGCCTTATTCTATACCCGTCAGCGGACCACCGATTTGCTTACCCAGATGGCGGTCACCGTGCAGGGCTATCTGGCGCTCGACCTGGTCAAGAAGAACAATGTCGAGCTGGTCAAGGGCGTCGACCGCGCCTCGACCACGACCGTCGCCGCGCTGCGCACCGCGGTCACCGTCGCTCAGGCGATGACCAATCAGAGGCTGGTGCTCGAACAGGTCACCGCGCTCAACACCACCACCGCGACGATGATCGACACCACCGGCGAGCTGCTGCGCACCCAGACCGGCGCGATCCACGAGCAGGCGGCGTCGTCGACGATCCCTTTGGAAACCCTCCAGCGCGCGTTCCAGAACATCTACGAAACGATGGATCAGATCGACACGTTCAAGCTTCAGGCTTTGGCCAATATGAAGCAGACCGTCGACACGCTTGGCGGCGAGGTCGAAAAGTCGAAGGGCTATATCGCTCGGGCGGAAGGCGTGTCGCAGAACAAACTTAGCGGCGAGACATCGCCGTTCACTCCGATCGAGAAGAAATGACCACCGAGAAAGCCGACCTCGTCATCAGTCACGCCAACGCCGTATTCGCGCGGATGGACGAGCGCGACGGCGCGGTGCGCGGCGCGGCGCGGCGCGAGCGGGCGCGGCTCAACGCCGGAATTGGGCGGACGTTCAAGCGGGTGGCGATCGCGATCGGCGTAATCAGCATCGCCACCATTGCGGTCGGGCTGATCCTGCCGATCGGCATGTTCGGTTTCCTCGCCGCCGTCGGCCTCGCCATCGCGGTCGCGGCGGTGCTGGCCTTTTCAGGCACGCGAGAGATCGCCGCGCCCAACGTCTCGCCGCAATTGCCAAATGGCGAGATGGTTCAGCGCTTTGACAGCTACATCTTCCGTGCCCGCCGCGCCTTACCCCCTCCGGCCCAGACCGAGATCGACCAATTGTCGCAGCAGCTTGGCCCGCTCCGTCAGACGCTGGAGCGGGTCGACCAGCACAATCCCGACGCGCAGGACGCGCGGCGGCTGATGTCGACCCACCTCCCCGGCCTCATCGACCGCTACCTCCACGTCCCCTCATCGTTCCGCGGCAATGAGGACGGCGAAGGCGTCAGCGTTGACCAGCGGCTGGTCGACGCGCTCGCCGCCGGGCGCGTCGCGCTCGGCGAAATCTCGGAGAAACTCGCCCGCGCGGATGTCGCGGCGTTCGAAACCCAGGGCCGCTTCATCCAGTCGCGCTACAAGGATGAGACGCTAGGCTAGCTTATCCTCGGGAGGGAAATGCTGTGAAGCATTCTAGCCAATTACTCCTGCCGCCCGCAGCCGCTCGAGCTCCCCCCCATCTAGCCACTCGCCGAGCAAATCGCCATGCTCGCCGAGCGCGGGCGGCGGCAGCGATGCGTCCTGCCGCTCGCCGTCGAAACGGATCGGCGAGCCAACCATCGGCACCTCGCCTAGTGCGCCGCCTCCCGCATCGAAACGCATGCCGCGGTGAAGCGCCTGCGGGTCGGACAGCGCCTGGCTGATGCTGTTGATCGGCCCAGCCGGAATGCCTGCCTGCTCGAACTCACCAAGCCAGTCCGCGGCGGGCCGTGCTGCGATGATCTCGCTTATCATCGGCACCAGATCGCCGCGCGCCGCGACCCGGGCGGCGTTGGTCGCATAGGCAGGCTCACTCGCCCATTCGGGATGGCCGAGGATCGCCGCCAGCCGGGCGAACTGGCGGTCGTTGCCGACGGCGACGATGATCTGCTGATCGGCCGCCGCGAATGTCTGATAAGGGACGATGTTGGGGTGGCCGGCGCCCTGGCGCTGCGAGTCGCGGCCGCTGACCAGCGAGTTCGAGGCCTGGTTGGCAAGCATCGCTAACTGTGTGTCGAACAGGGCAAGGTCGATGGTCGCCCCCTCCCCGGTCGCGGCGCGGCGGACCAGCGCGGCGAGGATCGCATTGGCGGCGTACATTCCGGTGAACAAGTCGGCGACCGCGACCCCGGCGCGCACTGGACCCCCGCCCGGCTCGCCGTCAGGCAGCCCGGTGACGCTCATCAACCCGCCCATTCCCTGGATGATATAATCGTAGCCCGCGCGGCCGGCATAAGGCCCATCCTGCCCGAAGCCGGTGATCGAGGCGTAGATCAGCCGCGGATTGGCCGCGCGGAGGCTGGCCGCATCGAGTCCGAATTTCTGGAGGCCGCCGACCTTGAAATTCTCGACCAGCACGTCCGCGCTCGCCACCATCTTGCGGATCAGCGCGCCGCCCTCATCACTCGCAAAATCGATCGCGACCGAACGCTTGCCACGGTTCGCGGCGAGGAAATAAGCAGCGACTTTCTCGCCTTCAAGCTCGTGCCACGGTGGACCCCAGTGGCGGGTGTCGTCGCCGGCGCCGGGCTGCTCGACCTTGATCACCTCGGCGCCCAGATCGGCAAGCAACTGCGTCGCCCATGGTCCCGCCAGCACGCGCGATAGGTCCAACACGCGGATTC
>JALYQH010000213.1 GCA_030855945.1 Pseudomonadota bacterium
TGATGGTGTCGGCGTTTGGCCGCCCGGCCGCGCTCCGGCGGCTGCTCGACGATCTCGACCCGCCGTCCGCGGTCGTCATCACCGACACCGACGAATCGCAGGCCGAAGCCAATCGCGCCCTGAGGTCGCTCGGTTACAAGGGCGATTCGGCAACGGTACGCGTGTCGAGGGGAGAGGTGGCGGCGAGCACAAACTCTGTCATCTTCTTCGAGCCTCCGGTCGACCGGCTCCGTCTCGCCGTGGCCACCGAGGCGGGCGCGGTCGCGATCCTCGCACTCGTGCAGCCTCGTGAGCTCGGTGCCCTTCGCCGTCTTGCGGGCGGAGAGGTCCGACCCTTTACCCTTCACGAAGCCGGCAACGCAGCGCGGGAAAGCGAAATCGCGGTTCGCCGGGAATTGGCCGCGGTGCTCGAAGCAGGCGTGCCGGCGCGCGAAGTGATTGCCCTGGAGCCGCTCCTCGAGCGCCACGATGGCATCGAGATCGCTGCGGCGGCGCTTCGTCTGCTGGAGCGCGAAAGGACCATCCGCAGAGGCGCCGAGGCGGCAGCGAGGGCGAGACCCGAAGCACCGAGGCCAGCCGCGCCGCGAAGTGGACCCTCGGACAGGGACAGACGACCAGGTGGGCGGCCTTCGTCTGACTCGCGATCTCAGCGTGACTCACGACCGCCAAGGTCCTCCGGGCCGCCGCGCGGCGGGAGTGACCGTCCGAGAGATGATCGGCCACGGCCGCAGCGAGATGGATTCTCGCCACCACCCCGCCGCGATCGCCCGTAATGCAATCGTTTCACCAGACCGGCGGCTGGGTAGAAGTTGTCGCTGGCGTAATGTTCAGCGGCAAGAGCGAGGAATTGATTCGCCGCGTGCGGAGAGCGATGATCGCGCGAAAGCGGATCCAGGTTTTCAAGTCGCATCTGGATGCGCGGTACGCCGGCATCCACAACATCTCGAGTCATGACGGGCGCACAGTGCAGGCGGTACCGGCGGACTCCGCGGCGCAGATTGGCCAGCAGATCGATCCAATGGCTCACGTAATCGCTATCGACGAAGCGCAGTTTCTGGACAGCGGCATCCTTTCGCTCGTCACCTCGCTTGCGGCGAGAGGGCGGCGAGTAATTGTCGCCGGAACCGACACCGATTTCCGCGGCGAGCCGTTTGGTCCGATGCCGGACCTTATGGCGATCGCCGAAGTCGTGGACAAGCTCCACGCGATTTGCGTCCTGTGCGGCGGACCTGCCAGTCGCAATCAACGTCTGATCGCCGGAAAGCCGGCGCCCTACGATTCCCCGACGATCATGGTGGGCGGCACCGAATCTTACGAGGCCCGCTGCAGGATGTGCTTCCAGTGCCCGGTACCAGGCAACTCACAGCAGCGGAACCTCTTCGGCGCATCGACCGCGGGCTGACACAGGGAGGAACTCATGGCCTGGATTTACCTCGTGATTGCCGGTCTTCTCGAGACTGGATGGGCAATAGGCCTCAAGTACACCGACGGATTCACGCGGCTCGTTCCGAGCCTGCTGACCGCCACCGCTATCGCGGCGAGCATGTTCCTTCTGGCGATCGCGGCCCGAACGATTCCCATTGGCACCGCGTATGCCATATGGGTCGGCAGCGGAGCCGTTGGAGCGGTGATACTCGGCATTTTTCTTTTTGATGAGCCTCGCGACGCAAGCCGTTTGTTCTTCGTGGCGCTTCTCGTTGTGGCGCTGATAGGTCTCAAGCTCACGGCGAGAGCCCATGGCACGTAAAGATGATGAAAGTCGGTAAAGTCAGATTTTTGACTCCCCGGCAAATGTTTGCTGGGTGGCTTGGCGAAGTTTGCTTACCTTGAACGTTCTTACCCTAAGGAAATGATGCGACTATTCGGCCTCACCGGTAACATCGCCAGCGGAAAGTCGGTTGTTGCCGACATGCTTGCGGAACGAGGCGCGACGATCATCGACGCGGACGTATTATCCCGCAAGGTCGTCGAGCCCGGAACGCCGGCATTGACAGCAATTGCATATCGCTGGGGTGACCAGGTCCTCGACGGCGACGGCAACCTCGACCGCGCGGCACTGCGTCGGGTCGTGTTCGAGAGTGACACCGAACTCGGCGTGCTCAACGATATCGTTCATCCCGAGGTCGCCCGCCGACGGAAAGCAGAGGTGGAGGCGGCGAGGCAGCGCGGGGAGGCGGC
>JALYQH010000198.1 GCA_030855945.1 Pseudomonadota bacterium
ATCTCGCGCTTCGCCGCTTGCCCTAATATTGCCGGGGAACTGACGTGACCAAGCCGATCACTCTTGCCGCAATGCTGCTGGCAACCACTACGCTGTGCGCGCCCGTCGCGCTCGCCCAGGAAGTCGGGACGACGGGCGAGACGCCAGTCGTTACGGAAGGGCAGAGTCAAAGCGCCGGGAACGTTCCCAGCGCCCAGCCCGGCGACGTGCTTCCGTCGCAGGAAGCGCCCGATGAACAGGTCAATGTGTCGGTGCCCGGAGGCGGCGGCGACACGATCGTCGTCGAGGGCCGCCGCAACGTCATCAGGTCGACCCCCGAAGTCGTCTCGGTCCTGTCGACCCAGGACATCGCCCGCACCGGCGAAGGCAATATCGCGGGTGCGCTGCAGCGGGTCACCGGGCTCAGCGTCACCGGCGGCGGCTTCGTCTACGTCCGCGGGCTTGGCGACCGTTATTCGCTGGCGCTGCTCAACGGCCTTCCCCTGCCGAGCCCCGAACCGCTCAAGCGCGTCGTGCCGCTCGACCTGTTCCCGTCGAACGTGATCGATTCGACCTTGGTGCAGAAAAGCTTTTCCGCCAATTTCCCGGGCGAGTTCGGCGGCGGCGTGATCAACCTCACCACCAAGTCCATCCCGCGCGACGGCTTTCTCCAGGTCGGCGCTGGCGGATCGTGGAATAGCGAAACGACCGGCAATCTCGGCTACACTTATTATGGCGGCGACATCGACTTTCTCGGGTTCGACGACGGCTCGCGCGACATCCCCGGGTCCCTCCAGGCCGCGTTCGACAGCGGCAATCCGATTTTCGAGGGCGCAAGCTTTTCGTCCGAGGACCTTCAGACCGTCGCGATCAGCCTCGCCAACGCCAATACCACCCTGCTTCAGCGCAACAACGCGATTCCGGCCAATTGGAGCGCGTCGGTCACCGGCGGCAAAAGCTTCGATTTCGGCGGCGCGACCTTCGGCGTGATCGCCACCGGCGGCATTTCCAACCGCTGGCGGACGCGCGATTCGCGCCAGCAGGTCTCGCTCGAGGTCGATCTGTCGGGACCGCCGCAGACCGATTTCCAGCGTGTGATCACCGACAACCGGGTGGTGGTCAACGGATTGCTCGGGTTCGGCCTGGAATTCGCCGATCACGAAATCCGCTTTACCAACCTCTACATCCGCGACACCCTCAAACAGGCGCGGCTCGGGCTCGGCACCGACGCCAATGCCGCCAACCGCGATATCCTCGAACAGGACACGGCCTGGTTCGAGCGCCAATTGTTCAATTCGCAGCTCGTCGGGGAATTCAGGTTCGACGATCTCAGCGTCGATCTTCGCGGCGGCTATGCCAATTCGCAGCGCGAGGCGCCCTACGAGCGCGGATTCACTTATGTCCGCACCAACTTGCCGACCGACCAGGACCCGACCGGAGACAGGTTCGTCAACGACCTTGGCGGCAATAAGGGCGACGCGACAATCGCCTTCTCGGACCTCAACGAGAATCTGTGGGCGGGCGGCGCCGACATCGGCTATCGCTTCGCTCCGGCCGTGCGCGCCACGATCGGCTATGCCTATACCGACACCGAGCGCGAATCGGTGCGCCGTGCCTTTCAGTATCGCGCCGCGAACCTGCCAATCCCGGTCCAGCAATTGCGGCCCGACTTCCTGCTGTCGGACGCCACCATTCAATTGTTCGACATCACCCTGCTCGAAACTTCAGCCCAGGACGGGACCGCCGCGTTCGAGGCGAAGCTTCGCACCCATGCCGGCTATGGCATGGCGCAGGTTGATTTCACCGATCGGATCGGGCTCAATGCCGGCGTTCGCTACGAGACCGCCGAGCAGACGGTCGCGCCGATCGACCTGTTCGGCACCGGATCGAGCGCGATCGTCGAGACCGATCTCGATAATGCTTACTGGCTGCCTGCGGCGACGCTGACCTTCGAGGTGACCGACCGGCTACAGTTTCGCGCCAGCGCGTCGAAGACCATCGCCCGCCCGCAGTTTCGCGAGCTGATCGCGCAAATCTATCAGGATCCCGAATCGAACCGGACGTTCCGCGGCAATCCGTCGCTGATCGACAGCGAATTGCTCAACGCCGACGCCCGCGCCGAATATTATATGGGGCGCGACGAGCGGCTGTCGGCGGCGCTTTTCTACAAGCGGATTGAAAATCCGATCGAGGCCTTTTCGAGCCAGGCCGAATCCGGCGTCAGCACCAGCTTCGCCAACGCGCCCGAAGCCTCGCTCTACGGTGTCGAGATCGAAGCGCATAAATATTTTGCGCTCTCGGGATTGGGCGGATTCATGACCAATCGCCGCTTCGTGACGATCGCCAATTACACCTTCACCAAGTCCAGGATTAAGGTCGCTGAAGGCGATGAGACCATCGTTAACGGCGTGGCCCAGGCGGCCAGCAATTTCTTCTTCGACGGAGCGCCGCTGACCGGCCAGTCGGATCACCTCGCCAACCTTCAGTTCGGCTTCGAAAATACGGAGCGGCTATCGCAGCAGACGCTGCTGCTCACCTATGCCAGCAAGCGCGTGACGTCGCGGGGGCCCTCGGGCCAGCCCGACATTTTCGAATTTCCAGGGCTGGTGCTCGACTTCGTCGCGCGTGAGGGCTTTGAGGTTGCCGGACGCGATGTCGAAGTGAAGTTCGAAGCGCGAAACCTTACCGGCCGTCGCTACGAGGAATCCCAGCGATCCGGCGAAAACCGGATTTTCCTCAACCGCTACAAGGTCGGAACGACCTTTGCGCTCGGCGCGTCCGTCAAGTTCTGAGCGGCGGAGCAGGCCGCCGGGGGCCTCAGGCGGCGATTTGCTCGAGCCGCTCGCTGACCTCGACCCAATGCGCCTCGGCGGCCTCGAGCTCGGCGGCGATCGCCGCACGCCGACGGGCGAGCTCGCTCATCGGCAGCGAGGCCAGTTGCGGCTCGGCGGCGGCGGGATCGAACATCGCTCGGTCGAGCGCCGAACATTGCGCCGCGAGCCGCGCGCTCGCCGCCTCGGCGTCGGCGGCTTTCTTCTTCAGCGCCCGGGCTTCCTCTTTGGCGCGCGCATCCGCCTTGCGGTCGACCTTGGGCTGCCTGGTCTTTCCCTCGGCCTTGGGCTGGTTCCGGCCGAGCACGAAGTCGATATAATCGTCGATGCTGCCGGGGTAATCGACCGCGCCGCCATCCTCGACCAGCACCAGCCGGTCGGCGGTCAGCTCGACCATGTGGCGGTCGTGGCTGACGAGAATGACCGCGCCGTCATAGCCGTTCAGGGCTTGGACCAGCGCTTCGCGGCTATCGACATCGAGATGGTTGGTCGGCTCGTCGAGGATCAGCAGATGCGGCGCGTCGCGCGTGATCAGCGCCAACGCCAGCCGCGCCCGCTCGCCGCCCGATAATTTATCGACCCGGGTCATCGCCTTGTCGCCGGAAAAGCCGAACCGTCCGAGCTGGGCGCGCACCGCGCCCGGCGTCTTGCCCGCCATCGCCCGGCTCATATGCTGCAGCGGCGTATCGTCGCCGTGCAACTCTTCGACCTGATATTGGGTGAAATAGCCGACCCGCATCTTCCCCGACGCATGGACCTCGCCCGCCATCGGTGCGAGCTGGGCCGCGAGCAGGCGGGCGAGCGTGGTCTTGCCATTGCCGTTGCGGCCGAGCAGCGCGATCCGGTCGTCGGGGTCGATCCGCAGATTGAGCTTCCGCAGCACGACGTTCTCGCCATAGCCGACCGACGCCATGTCCAGCGTGATCAGCGGTGGTTTCAGCTCGGTCGGGCTCGGAAAGTCGAAGCTCAGGCTCGGATCGTCGGCAAGCGCGGCGATCGGCTGCATCTTGGCGAGCATCTTGGCGCGCGACTGGGCCTGCTTGGCGGTCGATGCGCGGGCGCGGTTGCGCGCGATATAGTCCGTCAACCGGGCGCGCTGCGCGTCCTGCGACGCCCTGGCCGCGGCGAGCTGAGCCGCGCGTTCGGCGCGCTGACGCTCGAAATCATCATAGCCGCCCGAATAGAGTGTCACCTTGCCGCCTTCGAGGTGGAGGATGGTGTCGACGACATTGTTGAGCAGGTCGCGTTCGTGGCTGATTACCACCAGCGTGCCGGGATAGCCCTTCAGGAAATTCTCGAGCCACAGCGTCGCTTCGAGATCGAGGTGGTTCGATGGTTCGTCGAGCAGCAGCACGTCGGGCTCGGAGAAGAGCAGAGCGGCGAGCGCGACGCGCATTTTCCACCCGCCCGAATAGCTGTCGAGCGGCTGAGCCTGCATTTCCTCATCGAAGCCGAGCCCAAGGAGGATTCGCGCGGCCTTGGCCGGCGCCCCCCAGGCGTCGATCGCCAGGAGTCGCTCGTGGAGATCGCCGAGCCGGTCGGGATCGGAGCAATGCTCGGCCTCGTCCATTAACTGGGCGCGCTCCTTGTCGGCGGCGAGCACCGTCTCGAACGGGGTCGCGGTCCCGCTCGGCGCTTCCTGGGCGATATAGCCGAGACGGGTGTTGCGCGGCATGTCGATCGAACCGCCATCGGGGTCGAGCTGGCCGATCATCACCTTCATCAGCGTCGACTTGCCGGCGCCGTTGCGCCCGATCAGCCCGACGCTGCTGCCCGGCGGGATCGCCGCGGTGGCGCGGTCGAGGATCGTGCGTCCGCCAAGGCGCACCGTGATTTCACTGATGTTGAGCATGGCGCGCCTCTAGCAGCAGATTGGGGCAAACCCAAGACAGGCGCAGGCGGCGCTAACCCTTGTCGACCGCGACGATCTCGATCGCATCTTCCTCGCCGGCGAAGTCGGCCACGTCGCCGGCCGCACCTCCGAGCAGGGCGCGGGCGAGCGGGGCGGAGAAAGCGATCCGATCCCGCGTGGGATCGGCTTCGTCATGGCCGGTGATGGTAACGGCCCGCGCCTTGCCGCGAAGCCTGAAGCTCACCCGTGACCCGATTCCGACGTCGCCATCATTCGGCGCGGGCGCGATCTGGGCGGTCGACTGGCGGCTGCGCCAGTAGCGCAGGTCGCGCTTCACTGCCTTGAGCTGTTCCTCGTCGCCCGCCGCTTCGACAGCCGCTTCATATTTGACGACCTGCGCCTCGATCTGGGCGAGGCCCGCCGGCGTGACGAAATTGGGGCCGGGCGGAATTGGCAGTTCGAACTTGGGTTCGAGATGCTCCTCATCGCTTTCCCGGCGAAACGCCACGCTCATTCGCTTGCTCCAAGCCTTGCCTTGGCGCCGATCCTACGCCCTTGGCGAAGCTGCCCCAAGGCAATTCCCGCAAGGTTCTGACTGCGCTTGACGTGCCGCACTCGCACTCGGTCGAACAACGCAGCTTCTTCCATGAAGCGATCGCGGAGGACGCGCAGTTCGGCGCAGCGGCATTTAGCTCGGTTGGCCGCCTGGTCGATCACCCCGGCCGCGTCGCCCAGCAGCAGAATGTCATGTTCCCCCGTGGCCCGCGCGACCTCCAGCGCGTGGAGCAGCGCCAACCACTCAGCCTGTTCGCTCGACCCCGCGCCGACCTCCTGCCGGACATGAAGTTGGCCGCGCACAACCACCGCGGTCTCCATCATCCCCGGATTGGGGCGGCAACCGCCGTCGAAGTAGATTTTCATCGGAACATATTCCTGACTGCGGCGCTATCGCAGGTGGGGGGAGACTAGCTTTAGGCTCCCTGTACGATATCTGTGCGTGAAGTCGCACGAGGAGCCTGGCGTGAACAAGCATAGTCCCGAAACCGGTGCGTCGCTCAACCGGCGCCGCCTCGTTAGCGCCCTGCGCAGCCTGCGCCGCGGTGACTTCTCGGTCCGTCTCGACGAGGAAGGGATCGGCGACGACAATGAAATCGCCGTATTGTTCAATGAGGTCGTCAGCCTCAACGAACAATTGACCAACGAGCTCGAGCGTCTGTCGACCGTGGTCGGCAAGGAAGGCAAGATCGGCCAGCGCGGCCGCGTCAAGACCGCCACTGGCGGATGGGAAGTCGCGCTTCGCTCGGTCAACGACCTGATCGAGGACATGGTCCAGCCGACCACCGAAGTCGCGCGCGTGATCGGCGCGGTCGCCAAGGGCGATCTGTCGCAGTCGATGATCGTCGAGATCGACGGCCGCCCGCTGCGCGGCGAATTCCTGCGCATCGGCAAGGTCGTCAACACGATGGTCGATCAGCTCAACGGCTTCGCCTCCGAAGTGACCCGCGTCGCGCGCGAGGTCGGCACCGAAGGCAAATTGGGCGGCCAGGCAGCGGTAAAGGGCGTTGCCGGCACGTGGAAGGATTTGACCGACAACGTCAACGCGATGGCGACCAACCTCACCGGCCAGGTGCGCAATATCGCCGAAGTGACCACCGCGGTCGCCTCGGGCGATCTGTCGAAGAAGATCACCGTCGAGGTGAAGGGCGAAATCCTCGAGCTCAAAAATACGATCAACACGATGGTCGATCAGCTCAACTCCTTCGCCTCCGAAGTGACGCGCGTCGCGCGCGAAGTCGGCACCGAGGGTAAGCTAGGCGGTCAGGCCAACGTCAAGGGCGTCGCCGGAACGTGGAAGAACCTTACCGAGAACGTCAATCTCA
>JALYQH010000272.1 GCA_030855945.1 Pseudomonadota bacterium
CAGGTGTGGGGCAATTACGAAGTTTCCGACGAGGTAATGGAGCGGCTGGGCTGATCATTCTGGGCCTCGACCCCGGGCTCGGCACCACCGGCTGGGGTCTGATCCGCGCCGAGGGCAATCGCCTTTCGCACCTCGCCAACGGCCAGCTCAAGACCGACGCCAAGGAGCCACTACCCAAGCGCCTCGCCCACCTCGCCAGCCAGATCGAGGCCCTCCTTGCCGATCACGCGCCGGGGGCCGCCGCGGTTGAGGAAATTTTCGTCAACAAGAACCCCCAGTCGACGCTCAAGCTCGCTCAGGCGCGCGGAGTCGCGCTGATGCTTGCCGCGCGCTCCGGGATCGAGGTCGACGAATATGCCGCACGGCTGGTCAAGAAAGCGGTGGTCGGGGTCGGCAACGCCGAAAAGGTCCAGGTTCACGCGATGGTCCAGCGGCTGTTGCCGGGTGTGACGATCGTCGGCCCCGATGCCGCCGACGCGCTGGCGGTGGCGATCACCCACGCGCATCATCTGGCCAGCGCTAGAAACCTTAATCTTTGATCCAGCCGTTCGTCCGAGCGAAGTCGAGGAATGTGACGCGGACGTGTCTCGACTTCGCTCGACATGAACGGGTAGGGATGGACAGTGATTGCAAGATTGACCGGAATCCTCACCGAGATCGCCGCCGACAGCGCGGTGATCGATGTTGCCGGCGTCGGCTACCTCGTCCTCGCCTCGGCGCGCACGTTAGACGCCATCGGCCCGGTCGGGGGCGAGGTGATGCTGCTGACCGAGATGCAGGTACGCGAGGATTCGATGACTTTGTTCGGCTTCGGCTCTGCCGGTGAGCGCGAAAGCTTTCGCGCGCTGACCAGCGTCCAGGGGGTCGGCGGCCGGGTCGCGCTCGCCATCCTCTCCACGCTGGAGCCGGCTGAACTGGCTGCCGCCGTATCGCGCGGCGACAAGGCGATGGTCGCGCGCGCCAACGGCGTCGGCCCCAAGCTCGCGATGCGCATCGTCAACGAGCTCGCCGGCAAGCTCGGCAGCCCCTCGCTCGCCGCCACCGCCGGGGCGCCGGTGCCCCGGGCGGGCGCCGCCCACGACGCGCTGTCCGCGCTGGCCAACCTGGGCTTTAAGCCCGCCGAAGCCAGCGCGGCGGTCGCCGCGGCGGTTAGCGATTTAGGTGAGAACTCGACATTGGATGCGCTGGTGCGACTTGCGTTGAGAAAGGCGGCCAAGTGACTCAAACCTCGACCCGCACCGCTACCTGCCGCTGCGGCCAGCTCACCACGACCTGCACCGGCGATCCTGTCCGCGTTTCGGTCTGCCATTGCCTGGTCTGCCAGAAACGCACCGGTTCCGCATTTTCGGTCCAGGCGCGCTGGCCGGAGGAGCAAGTAATCGTCGAGGGCCGGTCCAGCAGCTGGTCCCGGACCGCCGACAGCGGATTGACCGCGACCTACCATTTCTGCCCCGAGTGCGGGTCGACGGTACATTACATGACCGAGCATATGCCGCGCTTGATCGCGATCCCGGTCGGCGCCTTCGCCGATCCGGCCTTTCCGGCGCCAGCATTCTCGGTGTGGGAGGAGCGCAAGCATAGCTGGGTCGAAATCGGCGGCGATGGCGTCGAGCACAGCGACTGAGGCTCAGCCGCCCCACGCCTCACGATAAACACGCAGGAAATTGCCTCCCATCAGCTTTTCGACCCGCGTTTGGGTCCAGCCGCGCTTGACCAGATCGTTCGCGAAGCGGCGATAGCGGTCGATCGAATTATACGCCTCGATCCACGGATACCAGCCGATGCTCTCGCCCGGCGCGGCAATGCCCTGGTCAATTCGCGTTTGTTGCCATTTGTCGAGCGCCGCCTTGCTTTCAGGGGTGATTACCGTTGGCAGGGGCCCATTATCGGTGCCGATCGCGATATGGTCCTCGCCCAGCGTTTTCAGCATGTGGTCGGCGACCATCAGCAGATGTTCTCCTGAGGTGTCACGGAAGGTCTTCGGGGTCAGGTAAGGCATGAAATAGAGCCCGACGACGCCACCCTTGTTGGCGACCGCGCGCATAGTTTCGTCGCTGGTGTTGCGCGGATGGTCGGCGAGCGCGCGCGCCCCGGTGTGGCTGATCACCAGCGGACGCTTCGCATGGGCCACTGCATCCGCCATGGTCCGCGCTCCGCCGTGCGACAGGTCGAGCAAGAGCTTTTCCGCTTCGATCCGTTCGATTGTGGCTCGGCCGAGCTTCGACAGGCCGGCATTGGCCGGCTCGATCGCCCCATCACCCGACAGGTTGCGATTGTTATAGGTCAATTGGACCGAAAGGATGCCGTCCTTCTTCATCGTCGCCAAACGGTCGAGGTCTGGCCCGACCATTGACGTGTCCTGCGTCCCCAATATGATCGCGACCTGGCCGGCCGTCTTCGCTGCGACGATGTCGGCCGATGTCACCACCTTGCGGAACCGGCCCGGGTTGGCCCCGAAGATCGCGTCGTGGAATACAATGCTGTCGCGATACTGCTGCCAGGCGTCGGTGAAATTGCCGACGGGCATTACCGTCACGCGGACCGCGGTGACCCCAGTGTCGCGGTATGCGCGCCAATTGGCCTCGTTGATCCGGGTGACGTTATCGTCCTCGCCAGGATTGCCGATTCCCCCCAGTCCGTCGATGACGATCATTCGGTCGTACCCATCGCCGGGGCGCGCCTTCGGGGCCTTCGCAGCGAGCGGCATCGCCGCAAGCGCGGCGCCGGATGCTAATATTGATCGTCGGGTGATTTCCATCGTCATATATCCTGTTGGTTGCCCGGCGTCAGGCTGCACACTGCAGGCCGCAACGCAAGGGCTGTCCAACCACGCATGCCGTCGGTATCCAAGCGCGATGGCCACCGATCCCGACCGCATCACCACGCCCGAGCGCACCGCCGAGGACGCCGACCTGGCGCTGCGGCCGAAGTCGCTCGACGAATTTGTCGGGCAGCAGGGCGCGCGCGAGAATTTGCGCATCTTCGTCAACGCCGCGCGGAGCCGGGGCGAAGCGCTCGACCATGTGCTGTTCTTCGGCCCGCCGGGGCTCGGCAAGACCACGCTGGCCGCGATCCTCGCGCGCGAAATGGGCGTCGGTTTTCGCGCTACTTCCGGCCCGGTCATCGCCAAGTCGGGCGATCTCGCCGCGCTGCTCACGAACCTCGAGGACGGCGATGTGCTGTTCATCGATGAGATTCACCGCCTCAATCCCGCGGTCGAGGAAATCCTCTACCCGGCGATGGGTACGACCGAATGATCGTCATCGACGGACTGGGGGGAATCGGCAATCCTGGCGAGG
>JALYQH010000225.1 GCA_030855945.1 Pseudomonadota bacterium
CCCTTCATCGTTGAGGCTTGGCCATGCCAAAGCCGAACGGTGAGCGGCATGAGCGATTTGTGAGGTTTTGCTGAATAATGAAGCCCGGCCATTTTCACTTCGATGGGTTCGCCCTGGATCCCGCTAATCGCCTGCTGACTCGCGATGGCGTGAGGCTCGATCTCAACGCGCGTTACCTCGACGCCCTTGCGCTGCTGGTGCGTGAGGCTGGCCAACTCGTCACCAAGGACCGGTTTCTCGACGATGTGTGGCGCGGGGTCCCGGTCACCGACGAGGCGCTGACCCAATGCATCAAGACATTGCGCCGCACCCTTGGCGACAATGCCGCAAACCCGCGGCTGATCGAAACGGTGCCCAAGCACGGCTATCGCTTCATCGCCGCGGTCGAAGGGGTCGCGGAGGATCTTGCGATTGAAGCGGCGCCCAGCCACGTCGCGGCGCCCACTGATCGATGGGGACGCTTGTTACTGCTGGGCGGCGCCGGGACGCTGGGAGCTGGCGTCGCTGGCCTTATCGGCGGCCTGTTCTACGGCTTTGCCGGGGCGTCGCAGCCGCTTGCCGGCATTGGTGCGGCTTCGGTGCTGCTGGTCTTGCTTTGGCTGACCGTCGCCGCTGCCCTGATGGGGGGTGCGGGGGTAAGCTTCGGGATCGCAGCGGCTGGGGCCGTGTCGGATCGGCCTTGGGGGAGCGTCATCGGCGGCGCCTTGGGCGGACTGGTGGTGGGCGGCATCGTCAAATTGCTCGGGCTCGACGCGTTTAACCTGTTGCTCGGCCAGTCGCCCGGTGACATCACCGGGGGCACCGAGGGGGTGCTGCTCGGCGGCGCTGTCGGGCTCGGCGCGTGGCTTGGGAGCCGCGGACGCGAGCGGTCGTTTCGCCGGCGCGTGGCCATCGCCGCATCGACCGGGGGCGCGGTCGGGCTCGTCATTCCCTTGCTTGGCGGGCGGCTGATGGGCGGAAGCCTCGACCTGCTTGCCCGAGGCTTCAGCGACTCGCGGCTGCGCCTCGACCAGGTCGGCGCGTTGTTCGGCGAGGACGGGTTCGGGCCGGTCAGCCAGAGCGTCACCGGCGGCCTGGAAGGGGCGCTGTTCGGCGGCTGCATCGTCGCCGCGATGATCCTTGCGCGGCGGGGGCTGGGCGCGAGCGAATAGCGGCGGAAGGGGGCGTGACTGCATGATCGAGCACATCATCTTGGCCGTGCTGATTCAGCTCGTCGTCGTCCTCCTGTCGAGGAACTGGGTTGCCGGAGCGGTGGCGGCCTGTGCTTGGTCGATTTCGCGCGAGATCACCCAAGCCGAATATCGCTGGATCGAGCAATATGGCGGCGGCCTTCGCGCCAACATGCCGTGGTGGGGCGGGCTCGACCATCGAATGTGGCAATATGCCGATCCGTGGCTCGACTGGCTGGTGCCGTCGCTGGCGGCACTGGCTGTCGCGGTTGCGGCGAAAGCATTTCGAGAGTCCCGGGCCTCGGAGGTTGCAGGGCCGCTCTAGCGCTGTAGGGGGTCTGCCAGAAGGAGTGACCTGTGCCGAACTTGTTGAGTGGTGCCCGGACGATGGTGTCCCATATCGCCGATCGCCTGCAGGCCGGTCTGAGCGTCGAGCTGTGGAACGGCGAGGTCCTTCCACTCGGGCCGGGCGCCCGCGACGACATCCGCATCGTCATTGCATCGCCGGACGCGGTCGGAAGGCTGATGCGGTCGCCGCGTCTGATGACCCTGGTCGAGCTGTGCATTAGCGGTGCGATCGACATCAAGGGCGGCAGCCCGCTGGAGGCTCTGGGACGCTGGGACCATATGCGGGCGCTCGCGCTTCGCCGGACGGTCGACCGCAAGCTCATGCTCAAGGCGGCGTGGCCGTTCCTGTTCGCGCGAGAAACCGGCGACGGCAAGCTGAGCTTCGGCAAGCGCGTCCTGCCGCGCTTCGGGCGCGGGCGCGACGATGGCGCGATGATCGAATTTCATTATGACGTGTCGAACGCCTTTTACGAACTGTTCCTCGATCCCGAGATGCAATATTCGGCCGGCTATTTCGCTGACCTCGACACCAGCCTGGCCGACGCGCAGACCGCCAAGCTCGACCGCATTTGCCGCAAGCTTCAGCTCGGCCCGGCGGATCATCTGCTCGACATCGGCTGCGGATGGGGCGGCCTCGCCTGTCACGCCGCGCAATTTTTTGGCTGCACTGTGCATGGCGTCACCTTGTCGAAAGAACAGCATGACGCCGCGCGGGAGCGGGCTCGAAGCCGCGGTCTCGAAAAGCTGGTGACGATCGAGCTGCGCGACTTCAGGACGATCGCGACCCCGGGCGCTTACAGCAAGATCGTCCAGGTCGGCATGTTCGAACATGTCGGAATCGACAATCACGACTCCTACTTCGGGCACGTCCATCAGCTTCTGAAGGGCGGCGGGCTTTATCTGCATCAGGCCAGCACGCGGCGCGCGCCGCACGACCTCAAGACGTATCGCAAGCGAACGCCGTATATGAAGGTCCTCAACCGCTACATCTTCCCCGGCGGCGAACTCGATTACCTCGGACTGACGATCACCAACATGGAGCGCAACGCGTTCGAAGTTCGCGACGTCGAGACGATGCGCGAACATTATTATCTGTCGCTGAAGAGTTGGAGCGAGGCGCTGTATCGGCGGCGTGAGGAGGCGATCGAAGAGGTCGGGCCCGAGCGGGTACGCTTGTGGCTGCTCTACTTTGCCTTGTCGTGCGTGGGCTTCTGGCGGGGCGCCATCTACGACTTCCAGACTGTCGCGCAGAAGCGCCAGACGGGGCTGTCCGGACTGCCGCTGGCGCGCGCTGATTCGGCTGTGGATGCGGCGCCGATCGCGTGACGACGGAGGGGCGGGAGTGCTGGGGTTCAGCGCAGATTCAGTAGCTCGGGGACTGAGGATAGATCGAGACCGAGGGAGGGAATGTTTTGGCTCACAAGTTCCATTTCGTCGCTACCGTTGTGCTGCTGGGCGGAGTTCTCGGACCGGCAAGCGGGCAGACCGTGCCGGCGCAGGCCGACGAGATCGTGGTCACGGCGCAGCGCACAGGCGTTCCGGTGTGGCGGGTCGTTAGCCCGACCACGACATTGGTGCTGATCGGATCAATCGAAGGCGTCGCCAAGGATACGAAATGGAACGCGGCCGCCCTGACCGAAACGCTTACAAAAGCTGACCGCGTGATGTTCCCGTCCATGGTCGGCGTGTCGGCTTCGCCTTTCAGCATGGTCGGCTACCTCATCAAGTGGCGCAAGCAGGCAAACCTGCCGCGGGGCCGAAGCCTCGCCCAAATGCTGCCGCCGGCGCAATTCCAGCGGCTGGTCGCCCTCCAGAAGCGCGGCCTGATCAAGCCGGGCTTTGAAGGCAAGCACCCGCTGCATCTCTCGATCGCTCTGCGCAACGTCGCGGAAGGCAAACGCGGCTATGGACCAAGCGCAAGCGATTACGTCCGAACCGCAGCAAAGAAGTATAAGATCAAGATGGTGCCAATCGCCACCATGCGGGCAAAGCGTGTTGCGAATGACTTTTTCACCACGCCTCCCAGTGCCTATCTTCCCTGCCTGATGGACTCGGTGGCGTTGTTGGAGGCTGGCCCCGGAGCAGTGAAGGCGCGGTCCGATGCCTGGGCCCAGCGGCGCGTGCAAGCGGTGCTCTCATCCCCGGCCGAGCAGGTTCAAGAAAGCTGCTTGCCCCCCGCCTTCTCCGCCCACAAGCCACAGGATCTTCGTAGCGAAATGCATAATCTGCTACGCCAGAAGCCCCTCACGGTCGCCGTTGTAGAGCTTAAGACGCTGGCTCGGCCCGGCGGCATTCTCGATAATCTCCAAGCCGCCGGCTATGATATTCGCGGTCCGCGGTGGAAGGACTGACGTACTTCGGTCCAAAGACCAACGGGGCCTTAATTCTATTCTCGAAACGTAGGCGGACCCGGGTCGCTACGCCCTTAATAGGTCGAAGGCGGACGCTTACAGCGCGCGGACCAATCGCACCGCCATTGCCGCCCACGCCGGGTCGGCGACGACGCTCTGACGGCCTCCGGCGCCGGGGGGGAGGAGGTGGAGCTTGCCATCCTCGCGCCCGATCAGGCGGCCGAACAAGAAGCGGCCGGCGGGGCGGGGGATGAGGAGGTCGCGGTTGAGGGCGCGGCCGAAGCTTTCGGGATCGAGGCGCTCGCACCAGATCTCGTCGCCGGCGCGATAGTCGCCGAGGTTATTATATAATGTGATCGCGACAAGGCCGGGCGCGACCTTTGGGGGCACGACCAGCGCGGTTCGTTTCGGCGCGACCGCGCCGTTCGAGCCGAGGATCGCCACCACCGGTAATTCGGCGCGGTCGGGATGGTCGATCAGGTCGGCCGCCTCGACGCCGAGCGCCGCCGCGATGCGGTTAAGCCAGCCAACCGAAACGGTGCGCATCCCGGTTTCCAGCCGGCCAATCGTCTGCGGCGTGGTCGGCGGGACGGCTGCCCGAGCCACCTCGTCGAGCGTCATGCCGCGCGCCCGTCGAACTTCACGAATCCGCGTAATCATCGCCAAACCTCCCCTCGCATCGCGAACCAATACGGTTTTCTTCTGTCCTACAGTTTCGCCCTTATGGCAAGGTAGGAGAATCAAGGCGGGAGGGACTATGAGCGAATCGGGACGGCGCGAAGCAGGCAGACTGATGGTGGAGCGCGGGCTCGGCGGGGATCGACCCCAGCCGGGCCGGGGCGGAGCGCGCGCGGCGCGGTCGGTGAGCGTCAACCTTGCGGAAAGCCCGCTCGGCTGGCTGCGCGCGCATGGCCATGTCAGCGAGCGCCAATTTGATGCCGGCGAACGGCTGCGCTGCGACTGGGAACGCGGACAGCTCGACCCGCGCGTGACGATGTCGTGGGACGCCGCGCCGGTCGCGCGCGGGCGCGGCGGGGCAGGGGCAGCACCGGACCTCGGCGGCGCCCAGCTTGACGCGCGGCGCCGTTTTACGGCTGCGGTCGATGCCGCGGGGCCCGGGCTGTCGGACATATTGTGGCGAATCGTCTGCGCCGGCGAGGGAATGCGCGAGGCCGAGAGCGCGCTCGGCTGGCCGGCGCGCGCGGGCAAATTGGTGCTCGGCCTGGCGCTTGACCGCCTCGCCGATCATTATCGCATAGGCTGAGGCTCAGGCGCGCTCGGGCGGGCCGCTTTCAGGGCTCTGGCGTCGGCCAGCGTCGTCGGCATTTGCCGGAGCCACGTCGCCGCCATGCGCTTCCTTGCCGGGGATTCCGGCGACGTTCTCATCCTTCTCGAGTCCCGCCTCGGTCGGATTTTCTTTGCTCTTGTCGGGGCCTGTGTCGCTGGGCATGGTCGAACCTCCTGATGATCTGATCGAACAACATTCGGCCGGCGTATAATCTCCCTGATGCCGGAAATTCGAAGCAGGAGGAGTGACGCGATGATTCTCTACGGTTCGACCATGTCTCCATTCGTGCGCAAGGTCGCCGCGTTCGCCGCCGAGAAAGGAATAGCGCTAGAATTTAAGGCCGTTGGACTCGGCGATCCCGATCCCGCCTTCCGCGCGGCGAGCCCGTTCAGGAAGATGCCGGCGCTTGACGACGATGGTTACTGCCTCGCCGATTCCAGCGCGATCTGTCATTATCTCGAGACCAGGCAGCCAGATCCCCAGCTGATCCCGGCCGATGCCAGGGAGCGTGGCCGCACCGTGTGGTTTGATGAATTCGCCGACACGATCCTGTTCGATTGCGGGCGGCAGATATTTTTCAACCGGATCGTCGCGCCGCGTTTCCTCGGCCGGGAGGGCGATCTTGCCGCTGCCGACAAAGCCGAGGGCGAGATGCTGCCGCCGATCCTCGACTATCTGGAGGGGGTAATCCCCGACAGCGGCTTCCTGGTCGGCGACCGGGTAACACTGGCGGACATTGCGGTGGTTAGCCCGTTCGCCAATCTCGCCCATTGCGGAGTGACGATCGACGCCGCGCGCTTCCCCAAGGTGGTGCGTTATTCGAGCGCGATCCTCGCCCGGCCGAGCTTCGCCGCCTCGATCGAACGCGAGACCGCATTCCTAGCCCGCGCGGCATAGAAAAGGGCCGCGCCTCCCGAGGAAAGCGCGGCCCAAATCGTTGAGGCCGTCGATTTATTCGGTCGCGCCTTGGCCATCCTTGGCGAAGTCGCTGCCTTCATCCTCGATCAACTCGCTGCTGGTGTCGCTCGCACTTTCCGAGCCGACGAATGAGCTGCTGCCCTCAATGTCGCTGGCCTGACCGGTCGAAGCGCTGCCGCTGGACTGACCAAGCGAGCTGCCCTCGATGTCGCTGCGCTGCTCAGTAGCGGTTTCCGACTGTCCGGCGCTGCCATAATCAGACTGGCCGCTCTGGCCGCTCTGGCCGCTCTGGCCGCTCTCGCTCGATTGCGACTGGCCGGCCTCGCTCGGGGACTGGCCGAACTCGGCCTGCTGCGACTGGCCCTGCTCGGGGCTCTGCGACTGCTGCGGCTGCTGGGCCTGCGCTATCTTGCTGACGTCCGAATTCTGGTCCGCGTTTTGGCCGGAGTTCTGATTGTCACGATTTTCCATGATGTTTTCGCTCCTCGACTGACCCCGCGCTCATGCTCGTACAACCGCGCAGCCGCCGCCACCGTTCCGGCTGACTCGACCGCGATGCGACGAACCGAGAGCGATGCGATGAAGCGATTTACGAGCCCAAGAAAAAAGCCGCCGGGGCGCACCCCGACGGCCTAATTTCCGCAGTGGCGAAAGGCTCAGGCCTGTTCGCCCTCACCCTCCGTGCTGATCTCGGCTTGCTCGTCGCCTTCGGCTGCGAGCGCGTCGATCGGACTGTCCTCACCGCCGCTCTCGGGATCGGCGGTGGCGCCGGGCTCGGCGTTCGGATCATAGGCTTCGGTGAAGCCGGCATCGTCGCGCTCGAACGCCGACGACATGACATCGACGCCTTGCGCCTGGAGCTCGGCCTCTTCGGGCGAGCGGGCGACGTTGACCTTGACGGTCACCGACACTTCGGCGTGGAGCACGACCTTGACCTCGTGCAGGCCGATCGCCTTGATCGGGCGGCCGAGCACGACTTGGCTTTTGGTCACCTTGGCGCCTTCGGCGTCCAGCGCCTCGACGATGTCGCGGGCCGAGACCGAGCCGTAGAGCTGGCCGGTGTTCGACGCCTGGCGGATCAGGATGACGGTCTTGCCGTCGACGTCCTTCGATGCCGCTTCGGCCTCGACGCGGCGGTCGGCATTGTCGGATTCGATCTTGGCGCGATTGGCCTCGAACAGCTTCCGGTTGGCCGCGTTGGCGCGCAGCGCCTTCTTGTTGGGGAGGAGGAAATTGCGGGCAAAGCCGGTCTTGACGGTGACCACGTCACCGATCGCGCCGAGCTTTTCCACGCGTTCGAGCAGGATGACATCCATCGGGCTGTTCCTTACTTCACGACATAGGGAAGCAGGCCGATGTGGCGGGCGCGCTTGATCGCCTTGGCCAGCTCGCGCTGCTTCTTGGTGGAAACCGCGGTGATGCGGCTGGGCACGATCTTGCCACGCTCGGACACGAAGCCCTGAAGCAGCCGGACATCCTTATAGTCGATGACCGGGGCTTCCTTGCCCGAGAAGGGGCAGCTTTTGCGGCGGCGGAAAAAGGGACGGCCCATGTCTATGCCTCCTGTTCGGCGCGGGGCGCGCGTTCGGGACGGTCACCGCGATCACCACGGTCGCCGCGATCGCCACGATCACGGTCGTCGCGGCGCGGGCCACGGTCGCCGCGCTCGCTGCGTTCGGACTTGCGCATCATCGCCGACGGGCCTGCTTCATGCGCGTCGACGCGAATGGTGAGGAAGCGAAGCACGTCCTCGTTGATCCCGGTCTGGCGCTCGAGCTCGGCGATCGCCGCCGGCGGGGCATCGACGTCGAGCATGACGTAATGCGCCTTGCGGTTCTTGGCGATGCGGTAAGCGAGGCCGCGCAGGCCCCAGGTTTCGGTCTTGACCACCGATCCGCCATTGTCGGCGATGATCTTGGTGGCGTTTTCCGCGAGCGCATCGACCTGGGCCTGGGCCAGATCCTGACGCGCGAGGAAAACATGCTCGTAAAGCGGCATGCGTTTCTCTTCATGTTGGCCGATCGCTGACGCCGCCCAATGCGAGCGCCCCTCCGGCTGTCGTCTCAATAGCTTGGGGGCGCGAGCAAAGCCCGTCACCCCAGCGAGGCGCCCTATGGTCGAAAGGGCCGCGATTGGCAAGCGTCGGCCCGACGCTCTCATGCTTGGGGCGGAACGGGCGGAAGCACGAAGACGGGGTCGGTCACTGGCCGGGCTTTCCCTCCGCAGCGGGGTTGGCAATCGCGGCCGCCCGGCCTAACCGCGCCGACGACAAGGAAGGGCAAGACATGCGTGCATTTCTATTCCCCGGACAGGGCAGCCAGGCCGTCGGCATGGGCACCGCGCTCGCCGACGCGAGCCGCGCGGCGCGCGACGTGTTCGCCGAGGTCGACGAGGCGCTCGGGCAGGGGCTGTTCAAGCTGATGCGCGATGGCCCTGATGAAACATTGCGCCTCACGGAAAACGCCCAGCCCGCGATCATGGCGCATGCGCTTGCAGTGTTCACCGCGCTGACTCGCGAGGGCGGGGTCGATCTTGCGAAGGCCGCGGATTTCGTCGCCGGGCATAGCCTTGGAGAATATTCGGCTTTGTGCGCCGCCGGGTCGTTCGACCTTCCCACCACCGCGAAGCTCCTCAAGCTGCGCGGGCAGGCGATGCAGGCGGCGGTGCCCGTCGGCGAAGGCGCGATGGCCGCGCTGCTCGGGGCGGACCTCGATCTCGCAAGGCGAATCGCCTCGACCGCGGCCGAGGGCGAAGTGTGCGAGGTCGCCAACGACAATGACCCGGGCCAGGTTGTGATCTCCGGCCATAAAGGCGCGATCGACCGCGCGATCGAGCTCGCCAAGGAGATGGGTGCCAAGCGGGCGATCCTTCTCCCGGTGTCGGCGCCGTTCCACTGTCCGCTGATGCAGCCGGCCGCCGAAGCGATGGAGGAAGCGCTCGCCAAGACCAAAATCGAGACGCCGGCGGTGCCGCTCTACGCCAATGTCACCGCGGCGCCGGTGCTCGACCCGGACACGATCCGCGAGCAGCTCGTCGAGCAAGTCACCGGCATGGTCCGCTGGCGCGAAACCATCCTCGCGATGACCGCCGCAGGAGTCGAGGAATTCGTCGAGCTGGGCGGCAAAGTGCTCGGCCCGATGGTCAAGCGTATCGCCCCGGACGCCAAGGTAACGAGCGTGTTGACGATCGAGGATATCGAGGCACTGGCGAAGGAGATCGCATAATGTTCGACCTCAGTGGAATGACCGCGCTGGTAACCGGCGCTTCGGGCGGGCTGGGGTCTTCGATCGCCAAGGCGTTGAGTGCGCAGGGCGCGCGGCTGGCGTTGTCGGGATCGAACGCGGGCAAGCTCGAGGCGTTTGCCGGGGAGCTAGGCGGCAATCATTTGAGGCTGGTGTGCGATCTTTCGAATGGCGAGGAGGTCGACCAGCTCGTGCCGCGCGCGGTCGAGGCGCTGGGGAAGCTGGACATTCTGGTGAACAATGCCGGGGTGACGCGCGATAATTTGGCGATGCGGATGAAAGATGAGGAGTGGGATCTTGTCCTCCGCGTCAACCTCGAAGCAGCCTTCCGGCTGATGCGGGCGGCGTGCAAGCCGATGATGAAGGCGCGCTTCGGGCGGATCGTCTCGGTGACTTCGGTGGTCGGGGTGACCGGCAATCCGGGCCAAGCCAATTATGTCGCGTCGAAGGCGGGCCTGATCGGCATGTCGAAGGCGGTGGCACAGGAAGTCGCAAGCCGCGGCATCACCGTGAACTGCATCGCGCCGGGGTTCATGACCTCGGCGATGACCGACGCGCTCAATGATCAGCAGAAGGCGGGGATTTTGTCGCGCATCCCGGCTGGGGCGATGGGCACGGGTGAGGATATCGGCGCGGGCGTGGTCTATTTGGCGAGCCGCGAGGCGGGTTACGTCACCGGGCAGACGCTGCATGTGAACGGCGGAATGGCGATGCCGTGAGGCGGGGCAGGGCAGGCGCCCATCGTACCGCCCTGCCCGCCACCGCGATGCTGCCTACCGCGACTGCAATCCCGGCGAAAACGTCGACGAAATAGTGACCGCCGTCGACCGGTGTCGCGACGATCGTCGCCGCCGCCAGCAACATGCCAGGGCAGCGTATCCAGCCGATGCGGGTCAGCCAGAAGCCCCAGAGGGTGACTGCCGAAAGGCCGGCATGATAGCTTGGAAAAGTGATGATGCCTTGCATCTCGCCCAGGCGGATGACCTGCATGGTCCCCTCGCGAAGCGCGGTGATGTCGGGCATGTGCACCATTCCGGCCCACGGATCGATGTGGCGGAAATCGGCGCTGGTGAGCCCAAGATATGCGAAATTGCTGATCGCCGGGACCATCCCCGAAACACAGATGACGATCATCCCGCACAATATCGACGCGAACATCACCGCGCGAAGTTCGGCCAGCTTGGCGGTGAAGCCAAGCGCGACCACGATCAGGATGATCTGCGGAATCAACGACGCATAGGCCAGGCGAAGCGGGAGCACGGTCCACGGACGGGCATCTATCCAGCGGACGAACGCCAGCCAGTCGAGCCCCAGCGCTCGGTCCCAGCGGGCGAAAGTGTCGTCCCATAGGGGGCCGTCGTCGCGCGCCACCAGATAGGACAGGATTGCGCCGAGCGCGCTGAATAGCAGCACCTGCATCAGCGCGGTGCACATCGTCGCAAACTGCTCGTTGGGGCGAACCTTCCGGTAGAACCAGGTCACTCCGCCAAGCGTGCCGCAGGCCGCTACGATACCAGCAAGGCTGTCGGCCGCGATCGGAAGCGGCGTGCTCCATTCGAGCAGGGCAACGGCAACCGCTAGTAATGCGATCGCTGCCCAGGACGAACAATTGCTGGTTGAAGGCCGGTCTCTCACCGTGTCGCCTGTAGTGCTGGCCGGTTAAGAATTTGGCAAAAGCGGCTTGTCGCGCTCGCGGCTGCGCGCCCTTGTCGGCTAGGATCGCGCCCCTATATCGCCTCCGTAATCACAAACAGGCCCGCGCTCGCGCGGCGCCGGTAACAGTTGCAAGTAAGAGGGCAAAATATGGCGAAAGTGATCGGGATCGACCTCGGCACCACCAACAGCTGCGTCGCGGTGATGGAAGGCGGCAAGCCCAAGGTCATCGAAAATTCGGAAGGCGCTCGCACCACTCCGTCGGTGGTCGCCTTCACCAAGGACGGCGAGCGCCTGATTGGTCAGCCGGCCAAGCGCCAGGCGGTGACCAACCCCGACAATACCATCTTCGCGGTCAAGCGCCTGATCGGCCGCCGCTTCGACGATCCGATCACCAAGAAGGACACGGAGCTTGTCCCCTACAAGATCGTCAAGGGCCCGAACGGCGACGCCTGGGTCCAGGCCGGCGGCAAGGATTATTCGCCCTCGCAGGTCAGCGCCTTCATCCTTCAGAAGATGAAGGAAACCGCCGAGGCCTATCTTGGCGAGACCGTCACCCAGGCGGTGATCACCGTTCCCGCTTATTTCAACGACGCCCAGCGCCAGGCAACCAAGGACGCCGGTCAGATCGCCGGCCTCGAAGTGCTGCGCATCATCAACGAGCCGACCGCCGCGGCGCTCGCCTACGGGCTCGAGAAGAATGACGGCAAGACGATCGCGGTCTACGACCTCGGCGGCGGCACGTTCGACGTGTCGGTGCTCGAAATTGGCGACGGCGTGTTCGAGGTCAAGTCGACCAACGGCGACACCTTCCTCGGCGGCGAAGATTTCGATGCCAAGATCGTCGAGTTCCTCGCCGACAAGTTCAAGGCCAAGGAAAATATCGACCTGCGCACCGACCGGCTCGCGCTGCAGCGGCTCAAGGAAGCCGCCGAGAAGGCCAAGATCGAGCTTAGCTCGGCGCAGACCACCGAGATCAACCAGCCGTTCATTACCGCGCGGATGGAAGGCGGGGCGACCACGCCGCTCCACCTCGTCGAGACGATCACCCGCGCCGACCTCGAAAAGCTGGTCGCGGACCTCATTAACCGCACGCTGGAGCCGTGCAAGAAGGCGATCAAGGACGCCGGACTGACCGTCAAGGAGATCGACGAAGTTGTCTTGGTCGGCGGGATGACCCGCATGCCGCGCGTGCGCGAAGTGGTGAAGGAATTCTTCGGCCAGGAGCCGCACGTCGGCGTCAATCCGGACGAGGTCGTCGCGCTTGGAGCCGCGATCCAGGCCGGCGTCCTGCAGGGCGACGTCAAGGACGTGCTGCTGCTCGACGTTACCCCGCTGTCGCTCGGCATCGAGACGCTTGGCGGCGTGTTCACGCGGATGATCGACCGTAACACCACCATCCCGACCAAGAAATCGCAGACCTTCTCGACCGCCGACGACAATCAGAATGCGGTCACCATCCGCGTCTTCCAGGGCGAGCGGGAGATGGCGGCGGACAATAAGGTGCTCGGCCAGTTCGATCTGGTCGTAATCCCGCCCGCGCCGCGCGGCGTGCCGCAGATCGAGGTCACGTTCGACATCGACGCCAACGGCATCGTCAACGTCTCGGCTAAGGACAAGGGCACCGG
>JALYQH010000312.1 GCA_030855945.1 Pseudomonadota bacterium
CTCTTCGACGGATCAGCCGCCATAGTCCGCGCCAGAAACGCGCCTCCAACAGCATGAGCCGTGCAATCCATGCGGGTGCCCCGCTGGCCGCCACGACGTCCTCGGCCGATCCAGTGCTCGAAAAGGCAAAGCGGATTGCCGCGATGAGGAGCCGAATTTCAATCAAGCCGACGAGAATCAACCCGACCCAACGCAATGGCGTGAGTTGCGGCAGCAATAGTTGTTCGCCGGTCGGGATGAGCCAGCTCGCCAGCCAGATGCCGCCGCAAGCAATTGCCAGCGCGCGGATCAGCGAAACCCGCAGCGGCTGCTTCCTGGCGTAGCAGAGCAGATAGAGGAACGGGGCGGTCAGACACAGGTCGAGCAGGAGGGCCGTCTCTCCTCCCGCCTTCATGAACATTGGTGAACGAGCGAGCATCCATACTGCCGTCACGATGGCGAGGAAGGCTGGTGCGTACCAGTGGGCGGCAAGCAGACGGAGAGCCCGGCTCACTTCGTCGATGCCCGGGCAGACGAAGCGGTGCGGGCAAGCAGCGCGGCCATCAGCTGTCGTGTCATGTTCGTCCCCCGAAGAAACTGGTTGCACCTTGGTGACAGGAAGCGCGCGCCGCAAGCGCGCCGTGCTTCACCGTCGAAAATCAGGGAAGCTTGTCCATCGACGGCGGCACGTCCTTCATCGACGCCGCGACGGCTTCGGCGCGGCGCAGCGCGCGCAGGAAATTGCCGCCGGCGAGCTTGGCGAGATTGGCGTCGCTCCAGCCGCGACGGATGAGCTCGGCGAACAGCAAGGGGTAGCCGTCCACTCCGCCCAGCCCCGGCACCGTGTGGTCGATGCCGTCGAGATCGCCGCCGATGCCGACATGGTTGTGGCCGGCGACGCGGGCGACATGATCGATATGGTCGGCGACGTTGGCCACGGCTAGCTGCGGCTTCGGATTGGCCGCGTCCCACGCCTTGAGGCCGTTTTCGACCTGCGCCTTGCTGAAGGAATAAAGCGACTTGAGGCGGGCCTCCTGGGCCGAGCGCTCGCGGCCCCAGGCCCAGAATTCGGGCGCGAGGAAGGCGGGCACGAAGGTTACCATCATCACGCCGCCATTGGCCGGAAGCAGCCGGAGGATGTCGTCCGGGACGTTGCGGGGGTGCGGGTTGAGCGCGCCCGCATCCGCGTGGGAGAAGATGATTGGTGCGCGGCTGGCGGCGATGGCATCGCGCGCGGTCGCGGGCGAGACATGGGCGAGGTCGACCAGCATGCCGAGCCGATTCATCTCGCCGACGACTTTTACCCCGAACGGGCTGAGGCCGTCATGCCTGGGCTCGTCGGTCGCGGCGTCGGCCCAATCGGTGGTCTGGTTGTGGGTCAGCGTCATGTAGCGAACGCCGGCATCGTAAAACAGGCGCAGCGTCGCCATCGAGCTGTTGATTTGACGGCCGCCCTCCATGCCGAACATCGATCCGATGCGGCCGGCGCGGTGGATGCGGACCAGATCGTCGGCGGTCCACGCCATCTGCAGGGTTTGAGGGTAAGCGTCGATCAGCCGCTTGGCGGTGTCGATTTGCTCGATCGTGGTGCGGATCGCTTCGTCGCCGGTGATCGTGCCGCTGATATAGACCGACCACAGCTGGCCGCCGACCCGCCCGGCGCGGAGCCGCGCCATGTCGGTCATCAGCGGCGGGGTGCGGCCGGCGGTTCCCGACTCCAGCCCCTCGATCGACAGTTCGAAGTCCTGGCGCAGCGCCCAGGGCAGGTCGTTGTGGCCGTCGATCAGCGGAGTCTTCTTTAGGATTCGGTCGATGCGCGCCTTGGTCGCCGGGTCGATCGCCTGGGCATGAGCGGAGGCCGGCATCAGCAGCGCGGCAAGCAGGATCAGTGAACGCATCGGACAATTTCCTCTCGGGGCTGCCGAGGGTTTACGAAGGCGGTGCGGCAAGGGCAATGCGGGGCGATGTGGATATTGTTCGACGATGCCCGGCCCGGGGGCGCGCCGCCGCGGCTCTATCGCGATCCGCGCGCGGTCATTGCCGCGCGGACGATCGACGAGGTCGTGCCCGCGCTGGAGCAGGTGCGGGCGGGCGTTGCCAAGGGGGCGCATGCGGCGGGCTATCTTGCCTATGAAGCGGGCCATGCGCTCGATCCGAAGCTGCGGTCCTCCATGCGCGGCGGCGAGGGTCCGCTGCTGCTGTTCGGGCTGTTCGACCGCGCCGAAACGCCCGATCTCGCCGCGTTGCTGCCCTCACCCGAAGGCGCGTTCGTCGGCCGGCCGCGGCCGAGGATTGAGCGGGCAGCTTACGAACAGGCGGCCGCGACGGTGCGCGAGCATCTGTTCGCGGGCGACTTCTACCAGGTCAATCTGACG
>JALYQH010000334.1 GCA_030855945.1 Pseudomonadota bacterium
CGCAAGCGCCGAGCGCAGCATCGCCAGCATGTCGGGGTTCATGAACGGCTCGCCGCCGGTGAAGCCGATTTCGCGCGTGCCGAGCGCCTGGGCCTCGTCGAGAAACAGGTCGACCTCGGCCAGCGTCGGATAGACCAAAGCGTCGTTGGTCGGCGAGCTGAGGATGTAGCAGGTCTTGCAGGCGAGATTGCACAGGGTGCCGGTGTTGATCCACAGCGTCTCGAGCTGGCCGAGCGCGACGGAGGCGCGGGGATCGCCACCCGAAGTGCGCTGCGGATCGCGGAACTTGGCGCGGTCTAGCGGACGCGCCCGGGGCACGGCAAAGGGGGACGGGGCGGCGCTAGTTCGGGTGGCGATCATTCTTCTCCGTCGGCCGTCTTAGCCCCAAACTTCCTTCAACCGTGCATCACGGCCGCAATTGGCGCGGTAGAAGCGGTAGCGGACCGGGTTTTTCTTGTAATAATCCTGATGGTAGGCTTCGGCCGGATAGAAGCTCGCGGCGGGCAGGATTAGTGTCGCTACGGGCTTCTTCAGCGCGGCCTGGGTTCGCTGGTTGATGGTCTTGGCGACCTTGCGCTGAGCCGGCGTGGCGACGAAGAAAGCCGCGCGGTAATGATAGCCTCGATCGCAGAAGCTGCCGCCGGAATCGAGCGGGTCGACGGTGCGAATGAAGCGCGCGGCGAGGGTCGAGTAGCTAACTTTAGAGGGGTCGTAGGTGACGCGCACCGCCTCGATATGCCCGGTGCCGCCGGCCGAGACCTGTTCGTAGGTGGGATTGCGAAGCTTGCCGCCGGTATAGCCGGAGGTGGTCGCAATCACGCCGGGGATCTTGTCGAAATCGGACTCGGTGCACCAGAAGCAGCCGCCGGCGAACACCGCCGAAGCGGTCCCGGACTTCTGCGCCTGCGCCTGACTGGGCGCCGCGCCCGAGCAGGACGCGGCCGCAATCGCGACCGCCGTGGCGGTCAGCGTCTTGCGGATCGATTTGAGGGGATTTGTCATGCGGGTACGAACTCCATGGCGATGCCGTTCATGCACCAACGCTGGCCGGTTGGCGGTGGTCCATCGTCGAACACGTGGCCGAGATGTCCGCCGCAGCGGCGGCAGTGAACTTCGGTGCGGGTTCCGAACAGGCCGGGGTCGGGCTTGGTGCGGACGGCGTTTTCGATCGGCGCGGTGAAGCTCGGCCAGCCGGTGCCGCTTTCGAATTTGGTTTCGGACGAATAGACCGGAAGCTGGCAGCCGGCGCAGACATAGGTGCCGGGCCGTTTCTCGGCGTTGAGCGGGCTTGAGCGCGACGGCTCGGTGCCCTCACCGCGAAGTACCTTATATTGCGCCGGGGTGAGGATTGCGCGCCACTGGTCGGGCGACTTGGTCACTTCGAAGGTCTCGGGGGCCGCCGCGTCGCTCTTTTTCGAGCAGCCGCCGATCGCGAGGCCGCCGACCAGCGCCGCGGCGCTGGCGAGGAAGGTCCGTTTGGTCACTATCATCTCTATCCTAGCTGCTTCACACCCTATCCTAGCCTATTTCGGCGAAGCAGCCATTGAGGTTACAAAGTCGGCGGGAGAATGGCGTGAGCGCAGCGGGCGGCGAGGTGCGGGGGGCGCAGTGGAGCGATCTGCTCGCCGCCGCCCAGCGCGGCGACGCCGAGGCCTATCGGGGCTTCCTGAGCGCGATCATCCCGTTCGTGCGATCGATCGCACGGCGCCGCTGCTGGTCGGAGGAGATGGCCGAGGATGTCGTCCAGGACGTGCTCCTGACGGTCCACCGCGTGAGGCACACCTATCAGCCGGGGCGTCCGGTGGAGCCGTGGCTGGCGGCGATCGCTGCCCGCCGCTCGATCGACGCGGCGCGCAGGCACGGGCGGATCGGGCGGCGGGAAATATTCAACGAGGCCGCTTATGAAACCTTTGCCGATCCCCGTGCGAATGAGCCTGTGGACGTCGACCCGGTGCGGACCCTCGAGCGGATGGCCGAGGGACTGTCGCACGGCCAGAAGGAGGCAATCGAGTTGGTCAAAATCAGGGAAATGACGCTCGCCGAAGCATCGCTCGCCTCGGGCCAGTCGATCGCCTCGCTCAAGGTCAACATTCATCGCGCGATCAAGAAAATGCGCCTGGGGCTCGGCAAGGATTTGTCCGAATGAGCACGACCGACAGGCTGATCGCGCGGTTGGCGGCGGACGGGCGCCCGGTGCGGCCGCTGCGCGCGCCGGGGCTGCGCGCGGTGGTGGTGGTGGCGGCAATCGCGCTGGTCGCGGGGCTGGCGGTGGTGATGCTCGGGGATGCCGGGGAGCTGCTGCGGCGCTATGCCGGGCGCGAGGCGCTGCTGGCGCTGGAGATGGCGGCGATGCTCGCGACCGGGGTGCTGGCGATTA
>JALYQH010000044.1 GCA_030855945.1 Pseudomonadota bacterium
GGTCAAATGGCTGGTCGACGAGGGCCGCACCGTGTTTGTCGTGTCCTGGGTCAACCCGACCGCAGCGCACAAGGACAAGGGCGTCGAGGAATATGTGCTCGACGGCATCGTCGAGGCGATCGAGGAAGTGCGGCGGCGGACCAAGGCCAAGCCCGACCTATTCGCTTTCTGCCTCGGCGGGACGCTCGTCGCCATCGCGCTTGCATGGCTGGCCGCGAACAAGCGCGGTGATGAGATCAATTCGGCGACGCTGATCGGCAGCCTGGTCGACTTCGCCGACATGCGCGACTGGTCGGCGTTCGTCCACGAGGGCCATCTCGCAGCGCTCGAAGATCATCTCGAAGAGCAGGGCTTCATCGACAGCCTGGAGCTGCAGCGGCTGTTCGCTGCGATGCGCGCCAACGATCTGATCTGGTCGAGCGTGGTCAATCACTACCTCCTCGACAAACCCGCGCCGGCGTCGGACTTGCTCTACTGGTTCGAAGATGGCGCGCGCATCCCGGCCGCTTTCCTCAAAAGCTACAACCGTGACCTGCTCCTCAACAACAAGCTCCGCGAGCCGGCCGGCTTCGAGGTGCGCGGGACGCCAATCGACCTCGCCGCGATCGAGGCGCCGCTGCTGGTCATCGCGCTCAAGGAAGATCATGTCTCCGCGCTGTCCGCCGTCTATCGCGGCGCGCGCGATCTCGGCGCCGATTTCCTGCTCGGCGGCTCGGGCCATAATGCCGGTGTGATCAATCCGCCCGCGGCGAACAAGCATGGCTATTGGACCAGCGACGAGCGTCCCGCCGATGTCGAGCAGTGGCTCGCCGGCGCGACCCGCCACGAGGGTAGCTGGTGGCCGTGGTGGACGAAATGGCTGAACGGCAAGGGCAGCGCCAAGCAAGTCGCCGGCCGCGCCATCACCGACGGAATCGAACCCGCGCCTGGCCGTTACGCCAAGGCCCTTTGAACATGGACATGATGACCAGTCACACCGATGTGCTTACGACCAAGGAAGGCCTCGCCGGCCGCCTCTGCCTCAATCGCCCGAGGGCGCTGCACAGCCTCAACCGCCGGATGGTGCGCGATATGGCGGCGGCGCTGATCGAATGGCGCGACGATCCGGACGTTCGAATCATCCTGATCGATCATGCCGAGGGGCGCGGCTTTTGCGCTGGCGGCGATGTCGTCGACATCAGCCAGAACGTCGAAGGCGCGGAGGCGGCGGCGCGCGCCTTTTTCTTCGACGAATATCGCCTGAACCATCTTGAATATACCTACCCTAAGCCCGGCGTCGCATTCATGGACGGGGTGACGATGGGCGGCGGGGTCGGCATCGCCTGTCCGTGCCGTTACCGAGTCGCCACCGAGCGCACGATTCTCGCCATGCCCGAGACAACCATCGGCATTTTTCCGGACGTCGGCGGTGGCCGCTATTTGTCGCGGCTGCGCGGAAGGCTGGCGCAGTTCCTCGCACTCACGGGGGCCCGGTTAGATGGAGCCGAATGCCTGCGGCTGCGGCTCGCCACCCATTATCTTCCGTCCGAGCGGCTCGAGGAAGCCAAGGAGCGGATCATGGCCCAGCCGTTCCGCGTCCAGGCGATCCTCGACGAATTGGCCGAGGAAAATGTTCCCGAGGCGCGGATCATGGGCAACCTGAAGAAGATCGACCGCTACTTCGCCAGCGACCGGCTCGAAGGCATCCTCGCCGATCTCGACGCCGGCGCCGACGAAGGCGACGAATGGGCCGCAACCGAGGCAGCGACGATCCGCAAGAAGTCTCCGACCGCCTGCAAGGTCAGCCTCAAGCTGCTCCAGGAAAGCCCCTACCAACTCCATTTCGTCGACGAGATGATGATGGAATATGGAATCATGGTCCGCCTGATCCACCATCCCGACTTCAAGGAAGGGGTGCGCGCGCTGCTGGTCGACAAGGACAATGCACCCAAATGGTCACCGGCCACTCCTGACGAAATCAGCGACGCTGACATCGACAAATTCTTTTTGCCCCTGCCAGAGGAAGAGGCGTGGACGCCCTTCCCCGCTTACCCGCTGGAGTCGCCAGAATGAGCTACGAAACGATCCTCGTCGAGCAGAAGGGCGCGGTGACCTTGGTCACGCTCAATCGTCCGCAGGCGCTTAACGCGCTCAATTCGAAAGTGCTCGAAGAACTGATCGCCGCCTTCGCCGCTTACGACGCCGATGAGGGCCAGCGCTGCCTCGTCCTCACCGGCTTCGAAAAGGCATTCGCGGCAGGCGCCGACATCAAGGAAATGCAGGCCCAGGGCTTCGCGTCGATGTATTCGTCCAACTTCTTCGCCGGCTGGGAGCAGGTCACCGCGACCCGCAAGCCGTGGATCGCCGCGGTCGCCGGCTTCGCGCTCGGCGGCGGCTGCGAAGTGGCGATGATGGCCGACTTCATCATCGCCGCCGACACCGCCAAGTTCGGCCAGCCGGAGATCAAGCTGGGCGTCACGCCGGGCATGGGCGGCTCGCAGCGGCTGACCCTTGCGGTCGGCAAGGCCAAGGCGATGGAGATGTGCCTGACCGGGCGGATGATGGACGCCGAGGAAGCGGAGCGCTCAGGGCTCGTCGCCAAGGTCGTCGCAGCCGCCGACTTGCTGACCGAAGCGCTCAAGACCGCCGAGGCGATCGC
>JALYQH010000114.1 GCA_030855945.1 Pseudomonadota bacterium
CCTACTTCACCACGGCCGCGGCGAGTCTCGCCACCGCCGACGCGATCGGGGCGCTGCGCGGCCACGCGCTTGAAGTTCGCTCGTTACAATCCTATTATTCGGCTTCTTAGAAGCTGATTTTCCACCAAACCGTCTTTGTGTCCGCTCTGCCCATCGGCGAGCGCCGGGACGGTTTTGGCAAGAGGGGTGACTGAAATGGCGAGCGACAAAGTGCCGATGCTGGCCGAGGGCCACCGCACGATGACCGACGAGGTCAAACGGCTCAAGCTCGAGCGGCCGGCGATCATCGATTCGATCGAGGAAGCGCGCGCCCACGGCGACCTCAGCGAAAATGCCGAATATCATGCCGCCAAGGAGCGTCAGGGTCAGGTCGAGGCGATGATCGCCGATCTCGACGACCGCTTGTCGCGCGCGCTGGTGATCGATCCGACCACTTTGTCGGGCGACAAGGTGGTGTTCGGCGCGACGGTCAGCCTGATCGACGAGGACAGGAAGGAAATCCGCTACCAATTGGTCGGCCAGACCGAGGCCGACGCCAAGGTCGGGCGGATTTCCTACAATTCGCCGCTCGGCCGGGCCTTGATCGGGCGTCAGGTCGGCGAGGAGGTCGAAGTGACGACCCCGGCCGGCGAACGCTATTATGAGATCGCCAAGATCGAGTTCATTTGAGCGAGGGCGTCGTCCGGCTCAGGAGCGCGACGGTCGCCATCGCGGCGCTGACCGCGCTGCTGTCACTGCCGGTTACAGTGATCAACGGACTGGATGCCGCCTCCGCCGCGCTCGGCTTCATCCCGGCGCGCCTCAGCGGCCTGATCGAGATCGCGCCCGCCGCGCCGGTGTGGCTGACTCCGCTGACCGCAACGCTCGTCCATGGCGGCTACATTCACCTTCTCCTAAACCTCGTCATGCTGGTCTGGGTCGGGTCGCAGGTCGAGCGCGTGCTCGGCGCGAGCAGCCTGATCCTGGCTTATCTGGTCGGCGCGTTCGTTGCCGCGGCAGCGCAATGGCTGGCCGATCCGTCGGCATTCATTCCGATGGTCGGGGCGAGCGGCGCGATCAGCGCGCTGTTCGGAATTTATGCCTTACTTGCCGGTCGGCCCAAGCAGCTGACCCGATCGCCAAGGCTGAATCGCGCGATTCACGCCGCCTGGCTGCTTGCGGCATGGGTGGTGATCCAGTGGATGACGCAGATGCTCGCGGGCGGGCAGGGCGTGATGCTGGCGACGCCGGCGCACATCGGTGGCTTTGTCGCCGGGCTGCTACTCCAGCGGCCGTTACTGCTGTGGCGGTATCGCAGCGCCTGAATCGATAGCGCCAGCCTCGGCGCCGCCCTCGGGCTCGAGCAGGCGGTGGAGGTGGACCACGACATATTTCATTTCGGCGTCGTCGACGGTGCGCTGGGCTGCGCCGCGCCAAGCTTCCTCGGCGGCGGCGTAGCTGTCGTATAGCCCGACCAGGTCCATATTATCGAGATCGACGAAGTCGAGGCCGCGCGGATCCTTGACCCGGCCCCCGAACACGAGGTGAAGCTTGCTCATGGCCGGTCCGCTAGCACCAAAATAAGCGCTTGCGAACCGGTCACGCCATCAAAATCAATCCTTGCGTCGGACTGAGCCGACCGCAGCCTCCCCGACGCCCTTGATGATCGTCTGCAGCGCCGAGGCGCCGGCGTCGCGGGTAAGGTTGAGTTCGTTGAACTTGTCGCGGCCAGCCTCCTTGGCGGCGTCGATAGCCGAGCGCGCGCCGCCGGTAATCTTTTCGCCGACCGGGCCAAGCAATTTATCTTCCGTTTGGGTGCGGGGCAGCAAGGCAGCGATGAGCGCGCCGGCCGCGAGCCCGCCGGCCAGCGCGATCAGCGGTGCCTCGTCGATCTGGTCGCCAGTCCTGGCCTTGACCGCCGAAGCGCGCTCAAGCGCCGAATCATAGGCATCGATCGCTCGCTCGCGCGGACTGGAGGCGGTGCTCCCCGCGCGCGATGATGCGCTCGCGCTGTTGCCCGATGCGCGGGCGGAAGTGGTGTCGCTTTGCTTGACGCTCATTGCACATTCTCCGTTTTGGCCGCCCGCCGCTTCGCCGGGCGAGCTGGCCGTGGTGCCGGTGGGGAAGCCGGCTTGTTCGGGGCTTTCAACGCAGACCGCGGCTTTTTGGTCGCGTCATTCGACGTCATGGTGTCGTATATTTTGACCGCCGCATCCTTGATCGGCTCACGCGCAAGGAACATCGCGATCGCCGCGACAACCCCGCCTGCCGCGACCGGCCGGGATTTGACCGCATCGACCGCCTCTTCGGCAAGGTCGGCGCCCTTATTCTTTGCTTTTTCCCACGCCTCGCTGGCAAGCGTCGCCGGCTGGAGCCGAAGTTGGAGTTCGCGCGCGATCTCGATCAGCGCGCCCCGGCGCCGCGCGACCTCGATCCGCGCCGCGGCGATTTTGGGGGTATCGGTCACTTGCCCTGCTCCAGCAGGCGCTTGGCATAAAGTGCGAGGCCGGCGGCAATGCCCAGGGCGACCAGGGTTGCAACCAGCCCGCCGCCGAACGGGCCGATCAGCGTAGCGAGACCGTCGGCGATGGCGATGCACAGCACCACCACCGCCGCCTGGAGGAAAAGAAAGGCACCCGCGAGCAGCAGGGCGGGAACTTTGTAGACATCGGCCTTGGCTTCCGCCTGCGCCTTGACCAGCCCAAGCTCGGCCTTGGCATAGCCTTTGCCCTCATCAATCAGCCGGCCGAACAGCTCGCCGATCGGCCGTTCGTCCTGTTCCACGCCCCCGCTGGCCATCAGCCCTTCTTCGACCTGTCCTTGCCGTTCGTCTGGTCGAGGCCCGATTTGACCAGACGGACGAGCGCGAAGCCGAGCACCGCGGCGCCGGCGAGTGCAACGCCCGGGCTCTTGCGGACGAAGTCGCGCGTGTCGTCGATCAATTCGTCGGCATCCTTGGCGGCGAGCTTGCTCGCGGTTTCCTCGATCGAGGTTGCCGCGCTGCGGGCATAATCGCCATATTGCTGGCCGAGCCGCTCGTCGAGCTGCGCCGCCGTATCGCCGACCAGCTTGGAGACGTTGGCGAGCGCTTCGCTCGACCGCTCAAGCCCCTGGCCGACGAAGCCACGCGCCTTGTCTGCCGCCTGACCCGACAATTTCTCGCCGCCGGTGCGGAGGGACTCAACCGCCTTGGAGCGTGCGGTTCGCTCGCTCGGCGTGGGTTCGTTCACGATCAGAGTCTGCTCGGTTTCGGTGCGCGAGGCGCCGGCGACAATGCTGTCGGTGCCTTCGGGGAGCGAGTCGTTCTGGTCGGCCATGCTACAGTCTCCTTCTTCGTCCGATAAACCCGGCAAGCCCGGCCATCGTTCCGGCGACGGAGCGGAAAGTTGCACGCGTCGGCGTCGGCCGTATAGGGGCCTCGAACGAGCGGAGGCGCCGCTCCATCGAAAAGGCCGATTCCCAATGACCGCGATCGTCGACATCCACGCCCGCCAGATCCTCGATAGCCGCGGCAATCCGACGGTCGAGGTCGACGTCACCCTGGAAGACGGAAGCTTTGGCCGGGCGGCGGTCCCGTCGGGGGCGTCGACCGGGGCGCATGAGGCGGTCGAGAAGCGCGACGGCGACAAGGCACGATGGGGCGGCAAGGGGGTCGCCGACGCGGTACGCAGCGTCAACGGCGAGATCGCCGATGCGATCACCGGCTATGAGGCCGAGGACCAGGCCGAAATCGACACGGCATTGACCGCGCTCGACGGCACGCCCAACAAGAGCAAGCTCGGTGCCAATGCTATCCTCGGCGTCAGTCTCGCCGCCGCCAGGGCTGCGGCGGAGGCCCGCGCGCTGCCACTCTACCGCTATGTCGGCGGGGTTGGCGCGACGACGCTGCCGGTACCGATGATGAACATCCTCAACGGCGGCGCCCATGCCGACAATCCGATCGACTTCCAGGAATTCATGGTGATGCCGGTCGGCGCGGAGAGCTTCTCCGAAGCGCTGCGCTGCGGCGCCGAGATTTTCCATGCGCTGAAGGCCAAGCTCCACCAGGCCGGGCTTTCGACCGCGGTCGGCGACGAAGGCGGGTTTGCGCCCAACATCGGGTCGGCCCGCGCCGCGCTCGACCTGATCGGCGAGGCCGTGGGAACCGCCGGCTATTCGCTCGGCGACGATGTGCTGATCGCGCTCGATCCGGCGGCGACCGAATTCTTCAAGGACGGCAAATATGTGCTTTCCGGTGAAAGCCTGAGCCTCACGCCCGACGAGATGGTCGATTATCTCGCCGCGCTCGTCGCCGACTATCCGATCGCGTCGATCGAGGACGGCCTGGCGGAAGACGATATGGTCGGCTGGGAATTGGCGACCGAGCGTCTTGGCGGAAAGGTGCAGCTCGTCGGCGACGATCTGTTCGTGACCAACGAAGCGCGGCTTGCAGACGGGATTCGGGACGGGATCGCCAACTCGATCCTGATCAAGGTCAACCAGATAGGGACGCTTACCGAAACGGTGAATGCGGTCCGCCTTGCTCAATCCTCGGGCTATACCGCGGTGATGTCGCACCGCTCGGGCGAGACCGAGGACACGACCATCGCCGACCTCGCCGTTGCGCTCGGCTGCGGCCAGATCAAGACCGGAAGCCTTGCCCGCTCCGACCGGACCGCAAAGTATAACCAGCTGCTGCGGATCGAAGAAGAACTTGGCGACTCCGCGCGTTACCCCGGCCTCGCAGCACTGCGTGCCTATAATCCGCGCTAAGCCGCGCAAAGAATTGTGGGAATCACCACGAAACCGCTTGCCATCATGACGTCTTTCTGATTCTCTTAACGGCATGAGGGGGCGCTCCAACAGCATCGGACTGATCCGCCGCGCGATGGGGCCCGCGCTGGCGCTGATCGTCATCGGCACGTTCGCCGGCCATGCCGTCGCCGGACCCAATGGGCTGCTCGCCTGGGGCGGCTACAATCGCGATCTCCAAGTGCGCGAGATTGAGCTGGCCGCGCTCGAAGCCGAGCGTGCGCGGCTGCGTCACCGTTCCGCGCTGCTCGATCCGAAAAAGGCCGATCCCGACATGGCCGAGGAACTCGTCCGCCGCGACCTCGGCCTGGTCCGGGCTGATGAAGTGATCCTCCCGCTCGACTAAGCGGCTGGCGCTACGGCATTGCCCTTTAGGCCTGCTGCCTCCTATACGCGCGCCAAGCAAAGCTGACCTGGAGAGAGATGTGGCGCGTACCGACAAGGCGAAAGCCGCTGCCCCGCCGTCGTCAAACCGTGAACGCCCGGCCGAACCGAGGCGCTACGCGGCGTCCAGGGACGAACTGCTCGATTTCTACAAGCAGATGCTGCTGATCCGACGCTTTGAGGAACGCGCCGGGCAGCTCTACGGACTCGGGCTGATCGGCGGCTTCTGCCACCTCTATATCGGGCAAGAAGCGGTCGCCGTCGGCCTCCAGTCGGCGATGAAGGTCGGGCGCGACAGCGTCATCACCGGATACCGCGACCACGGCCACATGCTCGCTTATGGTATCGACCCGAAAGTGATCATGGCCGAGCTGACCGGGCGCGCCGCCGGCATCTCGAAGGGCAAGGGCGGTTCGATGCACATGTTCTCCGTCGAGCATGGCTTTTACGGCGGCCACGGCATCGTCGGGGCGCAGGTCGCGCTCGGCACCGGCCTCGCGTTCAAGCATCAATATGCCAAGGACGGCGGCACGTGCCTCGCTTATTTCGGCGACGGTGCCGCCAACCAGGGCCAAGTCTACGAAAGCTTCAACATGGCGAAGCTGTGGGACCTGCCGGTGATCTACGCGATCGAGAATAACCAGTATGCGATGGGCACAAGCGTCGAGCGGTCGGCGTCGGAGCCCGATTTCTACAAGCGCGGCGAAAGCTTTCGCATTCCCGGGCTGCAGGTCGACGGAATGGACGTGCTTGCGGTGCGCGGCGCGGCCGAGGAAGCCATGGCTTGGACCCAGGCCGGCAAGGGGCCGATCATCCTCGAGCTCAAGACGTATCGCTATCGCGGCCACTCGATGAGCGATCCTGCGAAGTATCGCACGCGCGAGGAAGTGCAGAGCTTCCGCGAGGGCAAGGATCCGATCGACAATGCCGCGAAGGAGCTTGAGAAGCTTGGCATCGGCGCCGACGAGCTGAAGGCGATCGACAAGGAAATCAAGGACATTGTCGTTGAAGCTGCCAAATATGCCGAGGACGCGCCGGAGCCCGATGCGGCGGAGCTTTACACCGACGTGCTGGTGGAGAGCTACTGATGGCGCTCGAACTTAAGATGCCCGCGTTATCACCGACGATGGAAGAGGGCACGCTCGCCAAATGGCTGGTCAAGGAGGGGGATAGCGTGTCGTCGGGCGACATCCTCGCCGAAATCGAGACCGACAAGGCGACGATGGAGTTTGAGGCGGTCGACGAGGGGGTGATTTCGCAGATATTGGTCCCCGAGGGCTCGGATGGGGTCAAGGTCGGGACGGTGATCGCGGTGATGGGTGGCGAGGGGGAAAGCGCGCAACCGGCGGAGCCTGCTTCCCACCCCGTGCCTGACCAGCCGCGCCCCTCCGATCAGAAGACCGAGCAGTCGCCGATTGAGACCGGCGGTCCGCAAAGGGCCGAAACCGGTACCGACCAGCTCAACGTAGCCGCCGCGCGTTCGAAGCCGGAGGCGGCCGACGGGAAGCCAACGGTCACCACAACCGTCCGCGAAGCTCTCCGCGACGCAATGGCCGAGGAAATGCGGCGCGACGAGCGGGTGTTCGTGATGGGCGAGGAGGTCGCCCAATATCAGGGCGCCTACAAGGTTACGCAGGGGCTGCTCGACGAATTCGGGCCGCGCCGGGTGATCGACACGCCGATCACCGAACATGGCTTTGCGGGATTGGGCTCGGGCGCGGCCATGGGTGGCCTCAAGCCGATCGTCGAGTTCATGACCTTCAATTTCGCGATGCAGGCAATCGACCACATCATCAATTCGGCGGCCAAGACCAATTATATGTCGGGCGGCCAGATGCGCTGCCCGATCGTGTTTCGCGGGCCCAATGGCGCCGCAAGCCGGGTCGGTGCCCAGCACAGCCAGAATTACGGACCGTGGTACGCCAGCGTGCCGGGGCTGGTGGTGATCGCGCCCTATGACTCCGCCGACGCAAAGGGCCTGCTCAAGGCCGCGATCCGCAGCGACGATCCGGTCGTATTCCTCGAAAATGAATTGCTCTACGGCCAGAGTTTCGACGTGCCCGAGGGCGATGTCGTGCTTCCGATTGGCAAGGCGCGGGTGATGCGCGAGGGCAAGGACGTGACGCTGGTCAGCTACTCTATCGGGGTCGGCGTCGCGCTCCAGGCAGCGGAAACGCTTGCCGCGGAGGGGATCGAGGCCGAGGTCATCGACCTGCGCACGCTGCGCCCCCTCGACAAGCAGGCGGTGCTGACGTCGCTCGCCAAGACCAACCGCCTGGTGGTGGTCGAGGAAGGCTGGCCGACCTGCTCGATCGCCAGCGAGATCATCGCCATCTGCATGGAGGATGGCTTCGACGACCTCGACGCTCCGGTGCTGCGCGTGACCAACGAGGATGTGCCGCTGCCCTATGCCGCCAATCTCGAGAAATTGGCGCTGATCAAGCCCGACGACGTGGTCAAGGCGGCCAAGGCGGTCCTCTATCGCTGAAGCGATGCGCGACCGCGACCTAGTCCGGCTTTATTGGCCGGTCGAACTCAGGCCGGCGTTCGACGCGCTGTTCGGGATCGACGATGCGCTAGCTGAGATTGTCACGAGCTCAACCCAGCCCGCCTTGGGCGCGATCCGCTTGGCGTGGTGGCGCGAGGCGCTTGAGCGGCTCGACAGAGCCCTGCCGCCGCCCGAGCCGAGGCTTCTCGCCGCCGCCGACGTGTTGCTTCCGCGGGGAATTTCCGGAGCCATGCTCGCTAGATTGGCCGAAGGCTGGGCCGGCATGCTTGACGAAGTGCCGGAAATGACGCTGCTCGAAGAGCGGGGGGCACGCCTGTTCGAGATGGCCGCCCGTCTACTCAACGTCGAGTTCGAAGACGAAACACATGGTGCAGCGGGACGGCTTTTCGCGGGGATCGATGCTGGGCGACGGGGAATGATGGATGTCGTCGCCGGGAGACCTGGCTCCGGTGGACGAAGAATCGCGCGACGAGCCAGGCCGATAACGGGACTGGCGGCGCTCGCCGCGCGCGACCTCCGAAGGGGTGGCCCGCCGTTCGAGCCCGAAGCGACGCCCGCCCGCGCTTGGATTCTCCTGCGCCACCGCATGTTCGGGATGATTCCCTGACCGGATTGAACTCGCTCCATTTCGCGATTAATCTCCGCCGCGCCGGATCGCTTATTGAAGGAGGGCCTTATGGGTCGAATCCTCGCGAGCATCGCGGCTTGCTTGCTGCTCGTTATCGGTGCCGTCATGTTCTGGCAGGGGCGCGCGCAAACGCCGTCGCTTGCGCCCCCTCCCGAGCCGCGTTTCGCGGCCGCTGCCACGGCGACTCCGGCCGTGCTCCAGCCGATCGGCCAGGCGCCATCGGCCGACCCCAAGAGCAAGGAAGAGAAGCGCTTCGCCCGCGTCGACAAGAATGACGACGGCCGGATCAGCCTCGCTGAGTTGATCGAGCCGCGGCGCAAGGCTTACGCCAAGCTCGACGTCAACGGGGACGGCAAGCTCGCTTTCGAGGAATGGGCGGTGAAAACAATCGACAAGTTCGAGGGAGCCGATGCTGACGATAGCAAGATCCTGACCCCGGCCGAGTTCGAAACCACCGCGCCGAAGCGGAAGCCGAAGAAGCCGGGTTGCGCGTGCGGTTAGGAGGGCGAGGTCGCCGTTCGGTCAGGCGATGACAAGCCCGTCATCTGGATCCTGGATTTCCTCGCCCGGCACGACATAGTCGAGGATCAGGTGGGTGCGTGAGTCCTCGCCGAGGTTTCGCACGGCGTGATATTTGCGATTGTTGATCTCCCAAATCTCGCCCGCCGCGAAATGCTGCATCCGGTTCTCGATTCCGAATTCGACGAGGGGATTGGTCGTGATCGCAAGATGGCAGCGGTGCGATCTCAGCATCGACGGGCCATGGTCGCGATGCGGGGTAATGACGGCGCCCGGACCCATTCGCGTGAGGATGATCCTGACGAAATATCCCTCGCCGCCGGCTGAAGTCGCGGGCGGGTTGGCCTTCCTGATCGTGTCGAGCACCGGTTCGAGAACGGTCTCGAACTGCTCGAACCGGGGCCAGGCCGTCGGATCGGCATGACGCATGTCATCATCGTAGAGCAATGGGATCGTCTGCGTCTGGCGGTGCGGCGTGAACCGTTCCTGCCGGCGGACATATTCCTGCCAGGCACCGTCACCAAGGGACTCGATCACGCGCGCCAGGGGCTGCGGGTCGATCGTGCCGATATGGCGAAACTCTCCGTCGAAATACATGTCTGGCTTCTCTCAAATCCCGCCGCGCCGTGCAATCCGGGTAAGGCGCCTAGCGGAGGCGGATTCTCCGTGATCTTCGTGGACGCTGGCACGGCCCGATGCTAGCTGCATGGGCATGATCGTCACTGATCGAATGCTGTTCCTCCACCTCCATAAAAGTGGCGGTACGTTCGTCAATGCATTGTTGATGCGGTGCCTGCCTTCCGCCAGGCAAATCGGCTATCACCTTCCTTATCGCGTCGTCCCGGACGCCTGTCGTGACCTTCCCGTCGTGGGGACGGTCAGAAGCCCCTGGGCTTACTATGTTTCATGGTATCATTTCCAACTCGGCCGCCCCAAGCGCAACATACTTTTCCAGCTCTGTTCCAACGGCGGAACGCTGGGTTTCAAGGAAACGGTCGCCAATCTGATCGACTTGTCCGCTGACGCGAGGCGGCTGGACTTGCTTGAAAAGGCTCTGCCCGACACTTTCGGCAAGGCCGGTCTCAACCTCACGAAGACGTGCGTGGGCGACCTTCGCGAGGGCGGGCTGGGCTTTTACAGCTTCCTCTACGAGCGGCTGTACGCAGGAGCAGAAAACCCGAACATTCTACGCGCGGAGCGGCTGCGCCAAGAATTGCGGGCATCACTTTCTTCGCTGGGCCACCTTCCGAATGAATGCGCCGATCGCTTCCTCGACGAGGCGCCGCCACTCAATGCCACACAGCACGATGCCCCGGCACGATATTTCGATGACGAACTGGCGGCCTTAGTCGCCGACCGCGATCGCTGCGTAATCGACCGCTACGGCTATGTCCTCGAGTGAGGAGTTTCGGATTTGCCTCGACCGCACCAGAGCCGAGGCAGAAGCGGGCGCGCCGTTGCCGAGGCTTGCGGCGTCATGCGCGGAGGTTACAATAAGAGCGTGGAACTCAAATGCCTGACTTACACCAGCTGGGCGTGTCCGGGCCTGGGCGCCGAACAGGTTGATGCTATTCTAGCGTCCGCCCGGATCAACAATCCGGTCGACGGGATCAGCGGACTGCTTATCTTTAACGGCACGGCGTTCATGCAAATCCTTGAAGGCTCAGCATCGGCGGTGGATGATCTGGCGCGGCAACTGGCGACCGATCCGCGGCACAGCAATATGTCGATCCGCGACGAACGCGAGGTTACCGAGCGCCGCTTCCCGGATTGGACGATGGCTTATCTTGAGATGAAAGACGAGAAATTCGTGGGTGACGCGGCGGTCGAGCGCGCACTTCGCCGCGACCTGCCAAAACCGATCCGCAACCTGATGCGCGGCCTGGTGCATAACGTCCCACGCTAAGGGCGCTGCCGCTATGCGGGAACGGCGTTGGCCGTCACGAGCCACTCGGCTAACGCCGCTCGCGCCCGATCGGTGTACATCCGCTTGCGGTCGCCCTTCTTGACCTTGGGCCCGGTCAGCGGCGGCATCAGCCCGAAATTGACATTCATCGGCTGATAGGTCGCGGCGTCGGCGCCGCCGGTGATGTGGCCGAGCAGCGCCCCGAGCGCGGTTTCGACCGGCGGGGCGGGGAGGGCGCAGCCCGTGATCTCGGCGGCGGCGAAGCGCGCGGCGAGCAGGCCGATCGCGGCGCTTTCGACATAGCCTTCACAGCCCGTGATCTGCCCGGCGAAGCGGATGTGCGGCAGCGACTTCAGCCGCAGCTCATGGTCGAGCAATTCGGGGGAGCGGATGAAGCTGTTGCGGTGGATGCCGCCGAGCCGCGCGAATTCGGCATTCTCTAGCCCCGGGATGGTGCGGAAAATGCGCACCTGGTCGCCATGCTTCAGTTTGGTCTGAAAGCCGACGATGTTCCACAGCGTGCCCAGCGCGTTGTCCTGGCGCAGCTGGACCACCGCATAGGGCCAGCGGCCGGTGCGCGGATTGTCGAGCCCGACGGGCTTCATCGGACCGAAGCGAAGCGTCTCCGGCCCACGCTCGGCCATCACCTCGATCGGCATGCAGCCCTCGAAGTAAGGCGTATCCTTTTCCCATTCCTTGAATTCGGTCTTCTCCCCGGCGTTGAGCGCGGCGATGAACGCGTCGTACTGCGGCTTGTCCATCGGGCAGTTGATGTAGTCCTTTCCGCCCTTATCCCACCGCGCGGCCATCCAGCAGATGTCCATGTCGATACTGTCGCGGTGGACGATCGGGGCGATGGCGTCGAAGAAAGCCAGCGCGTCGCTGCCGGTCGCGCCAGCGATCGATTCGGCGAGGGCCGGTGCGGTGAGTGGGCCGGTGGCAATGATGGTCGGGCCCAAGGCGGGGAGAACGTCGATCCGTTCGCGGACCACGTCGATCATGGAATGCGCCTCGATCCGCCGCGTGATTTCGCCGGCGAAGCCTTCGCGGTCGACCGCCAGCGCCGATCCCGCGGGCACCTTGTGAATCTCGGCCGCGGCCATCACCAGCGAGTCGAGCGTCCGCATTTCCTGGTGCAGCAGGCCGACCGCATTCGATTCTGGATCGTCCGAGCGAAAGCTGTTCGAGCAGACCATTTCGGCGAGACGGTTGCTGTCATGCGCGGGCGTGGTATCGCCGCCGCCGCGCATTTCGCTGAGGCGGACGCGGATCCCGGCCTCGGCGAGTTGCCATCCGGCTTCGGACCCGGCGAGGCCACCGCCGATGATGTGAATGTCGTGGGTCATGCATCCCCCTAACCGTTCGTCCCGAGCGAAGTCGAGGGAATGGTGAGGTCCGCACTGCCCCGCAGTGCGTAGGTC
>JALYQH010000037.1 GCA_030855945.1 Pseudomonadota bacterium
CGCCCGACCCGATGACCCCGCTCAACCTGTTCGGCCTGCTCGACTTCACCCCGCCCGGCTTCCTCGCCATCGGCGTGCTGCCGATCCTGCTCGGCGTGACGATGTGGCTGCAGTTCAAATTGAACCCGGCGCCCATGGACCCGGTCCAGCAGCAGGTGTTCAGCATCATGCCCTGGGTGCTGATGTTCATCATGGCGCCGTTCGCGGCCGGGCTGCAACTCTACTGGGTGGTGTCGAACATTCTCACCATCGCCCAGCAAAAGTGGCTCTACCACCGCTATGATCTGCAAAAGGACAGCGACGCCGAAGGCGCCGTGCCGGCGCACAAGTGATGGTTACCCCCCAACATCCGTTCGTCCCGGGCGAAACCGAAGGGCGAACGGAGATTTTCAATGTCTGAAGACGACCCGGACCTGACCGAACGCGCGCGGAAATTGTTTGCGGGGCCGATCGATTTCCTCAAATCGGCGCCGCAGCTGCAGCATCTCCCCGCGCCCGATGCGCCCGAAATCGCCTTCGCCGGCCGGTCGAACGTCGGCAAAAGCTCGCTGCTCAACGCGATCACCAATCGCAAGGGGTTGGCGCGCGCGTCGAACACCCCGGGGCGGACGCAGGAACTGAACTATTTCGACGTCGCCCGCCCGCCAATCCTGCGGCTGGTCGACATGCCCGGCTATGGCTTTGCCGAAGCGCCCAAGGACATGGTCAAGCGCTGGCGCTTCCTGATCAACGATTTCCTGCGCGGGCGGCAGGTGCTCAAGCGGACGCTGGTGCTGGTCGATGCGCGCCACGGCCTCAAAGATGTCGATCGCGAGGTGATGACGATGCTCGACAAGGCGGCGGTCAGCTACAATGTCGTGCTGACCAAGAGCGACAAGATCAAGCCGACCGCATTGGCCGCGACGCTAGAGGCCGTTCGCGCCGAAGCGGCGATGCACCCGGCGTCGCATCCGACTTTGTTCGCGACCTCGAGCGAAACCGGCGAGGGCATCGCCGAGCTTCGGACCGCGATCCTCGAGGCTGCGCTTACCTAGCGAGCCATGACCAGGGTCCGCTCGCGCGCCGGATTCGCAAGCCATTGTTCGACGGTTATCGGCGCGTGCCCCCTCCCCCCGCGCAATTGCCAGCGTTGCCTTAGCGAAACCGGCCCGGCCCATGAGGCGATCGCCGCGCGGTCGGCCGGCGAACATTCGCTAGCCACGAGCCAAAACTCTCTGGGGCGCAGCCGGACGATTTGTTCGTTGGTTGGGCCGGATTGATTGAATACCCGATCGAAATAGAGCCGGTCCCAGCGGCGCGCCGCCCCCAACCGCTGTTCGACGAGCTTCATTCGTCCGGTGACCCACATCGCCAGCGGCGCGGCACCCAGCCCGCGGCTCGCAGCCATTAGCGCCGGTCCCTTCCAGTGAGGACACACGAGGACCAGGGCTTCGGGCTCAGCCTCTTTCAGGATCGAGCTGACGCCAGCCCAATCTTCCTTGGACCGCACCGTCCCGCCGACGAGGGTCGCGGCAAGCGCAAGCCCGACGACCGTCATGCCGGCGAAAAGGCGCGCGCGAGGTTGGAGCGGATCGATGAGAAGCGCGGTCAGCAATCCGACCGCAGGTACGGATGGCAGAATCGTACGGGCCATGACGACCGGCGAGACGATAAAGCCGAACAGCCATAGTGCCAGCGGCTGCGCGAGCAGCACGGCGAATATGAGGGCGGCAGCTTGCTGGTCCCGCACCCACGCTGCAACGGATCGACGACCGCGGACCGCCAGCACCAGTAGAAGCAGCACGACCGCTACGGCCACTGCCGTCACTCCGAACGGCAACCATTGATCAGCCAGCAGACGCGCGAACTCGCCGGGATTCGGCTGACGGAGCCAATGAAAGGCATTGGCTTCGGTCGCGTATCGAATGACGCGCCGCGCCTCTGGAATCGACGCAAGGACAATCAGCCCTCCGGCCAGCCAGCAGTCGCGAAGCGCGGCGCGCTCGCCAAAACGGCCGCTTTCGAAACGAAGGATGAGCAGTGCTGGGGCAACCCAGAATAAGCCGACGAAATGGGTGTAGACGGACAGGATTGTCACGATCGCAAACGCCGCAAGCGCACGGCGGCGACCCGGTCCTGTCGTGGTCAAGGCCCGGCGCAAGGCCCAGGCCGAGCTCAGGATGAGCAGCACCAGCAGCGCATAGGCTCGCGCTTCCTGGCTATAGTCGACCAGGGGAAAAGCGGCGGCGGTCCAGGCGGCGGCGAACAGTCCTCCCGCTGGCGAGATCAGCGCGCGGCCGAGCGCGAAGGCGACCGGGATCGTGAGGATTCCGGCAACGATGGAGATCGAGCGCCCGGCGAGCGCCGATGCGCCATCAGCCACGAACAGCTGATGAAGCCAATAATATAGCGGGGCGGTGGGATCGACCGGCGCGGTCGCAAGCTTCAACGGCGGCGTCTGGGCGATGACGTAAGTCAGCGCTTCGTCGGCCCACAGCGGCACTTGCCCTGCCGCGATGATGCGCAACGCAGCCCCCGTCAGGACGATCGCCGCCAGCGCCATCGCTTCGTTCATCGTCAGCCGCGGATCGTTCGCCCCCATTCCTAACCTCTAGCCGTCAATTCGCCGGATGCTAGCCGAAGCCGTTGCAACCTCCGCCGCGCTCGACCATTGGCATGCCATCCTCGCCCGAAAGGTTCTCCATGAAGCTGATCATTGGCAATCGCGCTTATTCGAGCTGGTCGATGCGCGGCTGGCTGGCGTGCAAGCAGTCGGGCCTCGAGTTTGAAGAGCTGGTCGTGCCCCTGTTCGACGAGGAATGGGAAAAGCGCCGCGAGGGCGATGAATTTGCCCCCTCGCTGGGCAAGGTGCCGGTGCTGTGGGAAGATGAGTGCGTGGTGTGGGATTCGATGGCGATCATCGAGTTCCTCGCCGACCGCGTCGGCCGCGAGAAATATTGGCCCGAGGACGATGCGGCGCGCGGCATGGCGCGATCGATGGCCGCCGAAATGCATTCTAGCTTCACCAATTTGCGACGCGAACTGCCGATGAACGTGCGCAAGTCGTTCGGATCGGTGCAGCTTTCGAGCGATGTCGAGGCCGAGGTCGTCCGCATCCTCAACCTGTGGGCGCAGGCGCGCGCCCGGTTCGGCGGATCGGGCGAATATCTGTTCGGCGACTGGTGCGCGGCGGACATCATGTTCGCGCCCGTGGTGACCCGCTTCGTCACCTATGGCGTACGCATCCCGCCGTTCGCCGCAACCTATATGGAAGCCGTGCTCCACCGCGGCGACGTGGTTGAGTGGATCGAGCTTGCCCAGGAGGAGCCGTGGGTGATTGAGCAATATGAGGAAGAGGCGGCCGACGCTTAAGCCCGGCCGAGCAGGAGCGCGAGATAGCGGTCGGCGGCGCGGTCCATCGCGAAGTCGCCGGCCCGCTGTTTCTGCGCTTCCCCGTCGATTGGGCGATCGAGCGCATTGGCCATCGCCGCCGCTAGCCCTTCCGGATCGTTGCACCGCACCAGCGTCCCATATTTACCCGCCCCGAGGATTTCGGAGGGCCCCGATGGGCAGTCGGTGCTGACCACCGGCAATCCGGCGTGGAGTGCCTCGACGATGACGTTGCCGAAGCCCTCATAATCGGAGGACAGGACAAACAGATCGGCGGCGGCAAAATAAGGCGCGGGATCGGGGGCGAAGCCTGGCATCGAGACATGGTCGGCGATGCCGAGATCGGCCGCCAGTTCCTCGAGCGGCTCACGAAGCTCGCCCTCCCCAAGGATCACCAGCGCGGCAGGGCGCAGTTTTACCACTTCCGCGAGAGCGCGGATCAGCAAAGCTTGGTTCTTCTGCCGCTTGAGGCTGCCGACCGTCAGAATGCGAGCGCCGGAACCCGGCCAAGCCGGTGCGAAAGCCAAGCTGGCCCCAGCCGGTGGTGCGTCGACCGGATTGTGGATTACCTCGAACCGGTCGCGCGGGATTCCCGACAGTCGTGCCAGCCCGTCAGCACTCCCGGCCGAAACCGCGACCCTCGCCGCGGCGCGCGGATAGAAAAGCCGGATCGAAGCCCGTAGCGCGGTCATCGTCGCTCGCGAATCGCCATATTGGCGGGCGAGGTTGTTATGATCGCTGACCACCACCCGCGTGCCTGTGCGCGCCAGTTTCGCCGCGAGGATCGCGACCACTGTCAATGGCCACATCCGCGCCTGGAGCCCGGCCGGGCGGCGCTCGCGCAAATAGGCGACCAACGGCCG
>JALYQH010000161.1 GCA_030855945.1 Pseudomonadota bacterium
CAGGTGAAGGTCAGCCGCAGTTACCGCGACGTGGTCGCGAGGTTCGTCCATTAGGCGGCGCGCTGGCTTTGCGATGGCACCGACGGTCACGCTGTACGCGTTGGCCCTTGCCGCCGCGGTTGGGACCCTTGAGTGGCTCGAATATCGCTATGTAACGCGCGCTTTCTCGACTGAAATCTATATCGCACTGCTTGCAGCCGCGTTCATCGTGCTGGGTATCTGGGTGGGGCGGCAGCTGACGCCGCGGTCCAGGCCTGCGATCTTCGAGCGCAACCAGATCGCTATTCGATCGCTCGGGCTGACTCCGCGCGAGTGCGAGATATTGGACCAATTGGCGTCCGGCCAGTCGATCAAGGAAATGGCGCGCGCGCTCGGCATTTCGCCGAACACCGTCAAGACGCATGTCGCGCGCGTCTATCAGAAACTTGAAGTCGCGCGGCGGGTGCCGGCGCTCGACAAGGCGCGCGCGCTGGCGCTGATTCCCTGATCCGAGAGGTTGATTGACCGCAAATCACCCGTTTGGGCGATATCGCCGCTCGCTTCTCGGGCCTAAGAATCGGCATGAATGGCGGGAGACGAGCGATGCACAGGATAACTTCTCCAACCCGGCTGTTCGATCAACATCCTTCGGGAGGGATCAAATGACCACCGTGAAATATGCGCTCACCTATGGCCTGCTGGCGGGTCTTGTGATCATCGCGACGATGCTCAGCGGGATTCTGCTCAGCGGGCAGGACAGCTTTTTCAGCTCGATGGTGTTCGGATATCTCGTCATGCTCGTCGCGCTGACATTCATCTTTGTCGGGGTGAAGCGCTATCGCGATATCGAGCAGGGCGGCGTGATCAAGTTCGTGCCCGCTCTGAAGGTGGGACTGGCCATCGCGGCCTCTGCCGCCGTCGCTTATATCGTGGTGTGGGAATTTTATCTGGCGTCGACCGATTATCGCTTCATGGACGATTATGTAGCCGGCATTCTCCGCGCCCGGGAGGCCGAGGGCGCATCGGCGGCGGCGATTGCCAATGAAGCGGCGAGCCTCGAGAGCATGCGCTTGTCATATCGCAATCCGCTGTTTCGGGTCCCGATGACCTTCCTCGAGATCTTTCCAGTGGGCTTGCTCGTCGCGCTGTTTTCGGCGTGGTTGTTGCGCAACCCCAGACTTCTTCCAGCGACGCGCTGACTGACGAGGAGAATCGACATGGCAAAAGTGACCGGGCTTGGCGGGATATTCTACAAGGTCGCGGATACTGCCGCGACGCAGGCCTGGTATCAGGAAAACCTCGGCGTCGGCGGCGAATGGGGGGCCATGTTTCCCTATAAGAAGGACGACCCGGAAGGGTTCAGCCTGCTGTCCCCATTCAAGGCCGATAGCGACTATTTCGCGCCGAGCGCGGCGCCGTTCATGATCAACCTGCGGGTCGACGACCTCGACGGAATGATCGCCGACCTCGCCGTCAAGGGTATCGCCATTCTCGGCCGGCAGGATGAGGATTACGGCCGCTTCGCCTGGATCCTCGACCCCGACGGGATCAAGGTCGAGCTGTGGCAGCAATTGGGAGGAGCGCCGGAATGAGCGGCAAATTTGAGCAATTCGCCGGGCTGCACGTGCCTGGCGACCCGGTCGTGCTCTACAATGTATGGGACGTCGGAAGCGCCTTGGCGGTGATCGCGGCCGGCGCGAAGGCGCTTGCGACGGGCAGTCATCCGGTCGCTGACGCCAATGGCTTATCCGACGGCGAAGGCGTGCCGATCGACTTCGCGCTCGCCAATGCGAAGCGCATTGTCGAAGCGGTCGATCTTCCGGTTAGCGTGGATTTCGAAGGCGCGTACTCGGTCGATCCGAACGGGGGCGCGGCCAATATAAAGCGGCTCGCCGCGACCGGCGCAGTCGGCTGCAACTTCGAGGATCAGGTGATCGGCGGGGAGGGCGTCCACCCGCTCGACCTCCAGTGCCGTCGCATCGCCGCCGCACGGCGGGCCGTCGGCGACGCCTTCTTCCTCAACGCCCGTACCGACCTGTTCCTCAAGGTCAAGGAGCATGACCAGGCGCTGGTCGATCGGGTGATCGAACGCGGCAAGGCATTTGCCGACGCGGGCGCCAGCGGCTTTTTCGTGCCGCGACTGGCCGACCGCGACCAGGTCGAGCGAGTCGTGCGCGAAGTGCCGCTGCCGCTTAACCTGATTGCCTTTCCCGGCGCGCCGCCGAAGGCAGAATGGGCGAGCGCCGGCGTCGCGCGTATCAGCCACGGCCCGTTCCCGCACAAAGCGGCGATGGCGGCGTTCGCGGAGGCGGCGCGCGCGGCGATGCGCTGACTAGGCGGGGCGCTTTCGCTGCCACGGCCAGCGCCACGACGGACCCGACTTCAGGACGCTGCGGCGGAAGATCGCCGATGCTATTTTGAGGATGAGCGCGACCCACAGCGCCTGCCACGCCAAGGCAGCGAGGTGCGGCCAGACCGCATCTTCCTCGGCGGCTCGGGCGATCATCGCGAAGGGCGACGAGAGAGGGAAGATGGCGGCACCGAGCGCTTCGTTGCTGCCGGGCTTACCAACCCCGATGCTGGCGAAGCCGAAAATCAGGACCTGAATCATCGTCACCGGCATCGACAGCGTCTGCACTTCGCGCACGGTCGAGGCTTGGGCGCCGATGCCAAGGAACATCCCGCCGATCAGCAAATAGCTCATCGCGAAATAGATCAGCATCAGCGCCACGAACAAAGGCCAGCCCAGGGCCGGGGCGGGCAGCGCGCCGATACCGTCGTCGGCCCATACCGCGACCGCGGCGGTAGCCGCCGCCGTCCATACCATGATGCCGATCAGCGACACCGCCAGCATCGCGAACAATTTACCGAGGAAGATGGCGTCGATCGGCACCGCAGCGGCGAGAATTTCGATGACCTTGTTCGATTTCTCCTCGATCAGCTGCGACAGCAGCATGCCGGCGAGGAGGATGGTGAGGATGAACAGGATGATCTGCGCGCCGCGCGCGACCAGCTGACGGGCGAAGGCGAGGGAGCCCGATGAGCTGTTGGCGAGCGTCACGCCCATTGCCGGCCCCGCCACGGGAGCCGTCGCCGGCCGCCGCGCCTCTTCGACGAATGTGGTCAATTGGCGGACGATTTGGCCTTCGGCGGCGACTGCCCCGGTGAAGTGCGGGCGCGCCAGCCCGCCGTCGAGCACTCCCAGCAGTTTGACTCGCTCGTCCTCAAGCAGGCGCCGCCGCTGATCGGCGAGGTCGAACTCCGGCATCGTGTGGTGGAGGGTGACGAACGGTCGGTCACCGGCGAGCGGTGCAAGCCGCTCGCGCGCCGCGACCAGCGCCCGATAATCGGCGAGGGGGAAGATCACCGCCACGCGCGGCGGCGCCTGAGCCGAATCGATGCTGTTGCCGATCCCGCCGAACATCACCCCCATGACGATCGGGAACAGCGGACCAAGCAGGAAGAACAGGAAGGTCTTGCTCATCACCGTTGCCGCAAAGTCGCGGCGGGCAATGACGAACGCGGCGCGCAGCGTCTCGGGCATGGTCATACGGCTTGCTCCCGGGCGCCGGGTGCGCGCCCCATGTCACGCGCGGCGGCCGCGCCCGCGATTGCGATGAACGCGTCGTGGAGACCGGGCCGTTCGATGCTCAAAGTCTCAATCCCGGCGTCGCCGGCGAGCAGCGCTTTTAGCAAGGGCTCCGGCCCGCCCTCAGGCAGCTCGAATCGCCATTCGCCGCCGACGCAGGCCGCCGCGGCCGGAAGCGCGGCGCGCCACGGCCCATCATCAGCGCGGGTCCGCAAGCGGACGATCGGGCGCAGGCGGTCGCGCGCCTCGTCGACCCCGCCCTCGAACGCAACCTTGCCTTCGGCGATGATCGCCACGCGCTCGCACAAGCGTTCGGCATGGGCGATGACGTGGGTCGAGAAGATTACCGTGGTGCCCGCCGCCGCCTCGTCGCGGATGAGCTGTTCGAGCTTCTCCTGGTTGATCGCGTCGAGGCCCGAAAAGGGCTCGTCGAGCACGATCAGCCGGGGCTGATGGACGATCGTGCCGAGCAATTGCACGGTTTGCGCCATGCCCTTTGAGAGCGTGCGGATCGGGCGCTTCGCCCAATCGCCATAGCCGCGCCCCTCTAGCAGCTCGGCGCCGCGCCGCCGTCCCGCCGATATCGGCATGCCGCGCAACGCGCCCATGAAGGCGATCGCGTCGACCACGGTCATCGCCGGATATAGCCCGCGTTCCTCGGGCAGATAGCCGACCGACCGCGCCGCCTCGAGTGGACGATCATGGCCGAGCAGGGTCCGCGTGCCCGAGGTCGGGTCGATGATCCCCAGTAGCATCCGCAATGTCGTCGTCTTGCCGGCACCGTTGGGGCCGAGGATGCCGCTGATGCTTCCCGCCGGGACGGTCAGGCTGACCCCGTCGACCGCGCGCTTGCCGTCGAACTCCTTGACCAGATCGCGCGCCTCGGCGGCAAGGCCATTTTCGAGCCGGTCGTGCTGAGCCTGTCGAAGCACATTATTTCTTCTCGGGATGAGGACGAGCAGCCCTTCGACAAGCTCGGGGCGAGCGGGTTAGTAGGACTTGTGTTTAAGACTGGCGATCTGAAAGAATCAATAAGAGCAAAGGCGGCGGAGCTCGGCTTCATCGCCTGCGGCTTCACCAGCGCCGATGCCGCGCCGCACGCCGGGGCCGAGCTCAAGGCGTGGATCGCGGCCGGCCGCCATGGCGAGATGGGCTGGATCGAGGAGCGAGCCGACCAGCGCGCCAGTCCGGCCGGGCTGTGGCCTGAGGCGCGCTCGGTGATCGCCCTGGCGATGAGCTATGCCCCGCCGGTCAACCCGCTCGACGTTCCCGTCGGGCCCGGCGAGGGCCGGATATCGGTCTATGCCCAGGGGGCCGATTATCACAAGGTGGTCAAGAAAGCGCTCAAAGCGATGGGCCGCTGGCTTGCCGACTCTGCAGGTTGCCAGCTCAAGGTGTTCGTTGACACCGCGCCGGTGATGGAGAAACCGCTTTCGGCCGCGGCAGGCATCGGCTGGCAGGGCAAACATACCAATTTGCTCAGCCGCGATCATGGCAATTGGCTGTTCCTCGGGGTGATTTACACCACGCTCGATCTCGCCCCGGACGTGCCTGGGGGCGACTATTGCGGGAGCTGTACGCGGTGCATTGCCGCCTGTCCGACCGGAGCGATCACGGGCCCGCACCGAATCGATGCGCGCAAATGCATCAGCTATCTGACCATCGAACATGCCGGACCGATCCCGCTCGAATATCGGACCAGCATCGGCAACCGCATTTACGGCTGCGACGATTGCCTGGCGGTGTGCCCGTGGAATCGATTTGCCGCGGAAGCGCAGGCCAATTCGGCGTTCGCCGCGCGGCCCGAGTTGGCCTCGCCGCCGCTGGCCGATTTGCTCGCGCTCAACGACGCTGGCTTTCGCACCCTTTTCTCTGGCTCTCCGATCAAGCGCATCGGCGTCGCGCGGATGATCCGCAACTGCCTGATCGCGGCGGGCAATAGCGGCGACATGTTGCTCCGCCCTTCGGTCGAGCGGCACCTGGAGAGCGCGGACCCGGTCGTCGCCGACGCGGCGAGATGGGCGGCGGAGCAGCTCGGGCCCTAGCTGACGAACTCGACCTTAGTGCTCGGGCTGACCGCAGTCGCCAGCTCGGCCGCGTCCCAATTGGTCAGGCGGACGCAGCCATGACTGGCGGTCTTGCCGATGAGCGCCGGGTCGGGGGTGCCATGGATTCCATAGCCGTCCTTGCTGAGATCGATCCAGGTTGAGCCGACCGGATTATTGGGCCCGGCGGCGATCGTCAGCTTGCGATCGGGACCCCAGTCGCTGTTGGCCGGATCGAAATAATATTTCGGCTCGTAGGCGACGGCCTTGACCTCCATTGCGCCCGACGGGCTTGGGAATACCGCGCTGCCGACGGTGGCGGGATAGGTGGCGACGAGCTTGCCGTCTTTATTGAAGGCCCGCAGCGCGGCGGCCGCCTTGTCGACCTCGATTCGCGTGACGACCCGATCCAGTTCGTCGCGGCCGACGTTCGCCACGCGGATTTCGGTTCCGGCGCGGCTGAAATCGGCACCCGGGTTGAGCGATATCAGGAACGACTGCGACATGTGGAATTTTTCGGCCAATTTCTCGGCGGGGCTTTCGTAGGCGAGCGCGGCCATCCCCTCCATTGCGCTCATGTCTTCGGGAACGTCGACGAACGGGCCGGCGACATCCTCCTCGGTGATGCGGTAGCGCTGGAGCAATTCGCCGGATTGCGCGGAGCGGAGCCGCTCGACGAGGGCAGGGGACGGGCGGCCGTCGGCCGCGAGGCCTTGCTCGCGCTGCCATGCGCGGATCGCGCGAGCCGTGTTCGATCCCATTTGCCCATCGATCGCGCCGGGCGAGTGGCGCGCGCGGTCGAGCAATATCTGGGCGGCGAGCACGTCGCCCGCTGGCCCGGAGGCCTCGCCAGGCGGCTCTGATGGAGTCGCCGGCTGGGCGAATGTGGGGGCAGCCATGGCAGCAAGCGCCAGTGCCGCGACGGTCGGGAAAGAGGATTTACGAGTTTTTGTAATCATTTAGAACTTACGAACGAACGACGACACTGTTCCTTCTACGGCCGCCCCGTGTCGATCGCGGCAATGCAGCCCGACTGGTCGACGCTCCTCCCCTCGCGGTTGCGAGTGTCGACATGGGCCACGCGCGCCACCCCCGCTCCGCTCGCCGGCGGGTAGAGATAGGCGTCGAGCACGCACGCCGCCGTCGCATATTGAAGCTTGGTGCCGACGCCTTCGCGTACCTGCAGGCGCGGCTGGCCGAAGCGCGCCGCAAGCTCGCTGGCTTCGAGACCGATCAGGCCGCCACGCTGCGGCGGCTGGGCGGTCGTAACGCTCGTCGGGGCCACCGGCCTGGGGGTCGTGCCGCAGGCGGCGAGCAGCAAAGCGGCGGTGGCGGGGACAAGGATACGCATGATTGCTGTTGTGGCGTCGGCGGTGGCGGCTGGCAAGCTTGTGGCGGCGCGCCCCACGGGCTAGGCGCCGCGCGACTTACCCTTCTCCAAGGACCCTAAATGACCCAGCCCAGCCTCGACGTGCTCTGCATCGGCAATGCTATCGTCGACGTCATCACCGATGCCGATGACGCCTTTCTCGCCATTCAGCGGCTCGACAAGGGCTCCATGCGGCTGATCGACGAGGCCGAGGCGGTGCGGCTCTATGGTGTGATGGGGCCGGGCCGCGAAGTCAGCGGCGGATCGGCCGGCAACACCGCCGCCGGGCTTGCCGCCCTCGGCCTTCGCGCCGGCTTCATTGGCCAAGTGGCCGACGACCAGCTCGGAAAAATCTACAAGCACGATATCGAGGCGCAGGGCGTCGACTTCCTCGTCTCCGCGCGAGGCGACGTTGGCGCCACCGCGCGCTGCCTGATCCTTGTCACCCCCGATGCGCAGCGCACGATGAACACGTTCCTCGGCGCCGCCCAGCGACTCGAGGCCAAGGACATCGACCTAGCCCGCGTCGCCGATGCGGGAATCGTCTATCTCGAAGGCTATTTGTGGGACCCGGCCGAGCCGCGCGCGGCGATGGAAGCGGCGATCGACGCGGCGCGGGCTGCCGGCCGCAAGGTCGCTTTCACCCTGTCCGACACTTTTTGCGTCGATCGCCACCGCGACGGCTTCTGGAAGCTGATCGAGGACGGCCGCATCGACATATTGTTCGCCAACGAGGCCGAGCTGGCGGCGATGGCCGGGACTGACGATTTCGACGCCGGCCTAGCCAAGCTGGCCGCCAACGTGCCGGTGCTGGTCGTGACTCGCAGCGAGCAGGGCGCGGTCGCGGTGGCGGGCAGCGAGCGCGCGTCGGTGCCGGCCGAGCCGATCGAGCGGCTGGTCGACACCACCGGCGCGGGCGATCTGTTCGCCGCGGGCTTCCTCGCTGGTCAGGCGCGCGGGCTTGGGCTCGAAGCGTCGCTCAAGCTCGGGGCGATCGCGGCCGCCGAGGTCATCCAGCATTATGGCGCGCGTCCTGAGAAGGATTTGCGCGATCTCGCGGGCGGACTGCTCACCTAGACACAGGCATTAAGGACAAAGAAAAAGGGCGGCTGGGATAACCCGGCCGCCCTTTCTTGTTCAAGTGCGGTTTCCGGCAATGTCCGTCGGACACCGCCGTCGCACCTCAATGCTTGTGATCGGGGTCGTCGATGCCTGGAACGTGCGGTTCGAGGTTCTCGATCTCGCCTTCGTGCACCTCGACGCGGCCCTGGCCGAGATGGCTGTTGCGGCGGCTGTAGCCGAAATAGACGAGGAAGCCGATTACGGTCCAAATCGGCAGAACCAGCATCGCCGTCGTCGGCAAGTTGAGGAACAGGAACAGGCAGCCGAGGATCGTCAGCGGCCCGATGACGATCAGCGCCGGCACCTTGAACGCGCGCTGGCGGTGTGGATCGCGCTTACGCAGGATCATCACCGCAATCGCCACCATGAAGAAGGCATAAAGCGTGCCCGCATTGGCGATGTCGGCGAGCTGGCCGACGGGTAAGAAAGCCGCCGCGATCGCGACGATCACGCCGGTGATCGCGGTAACGACGTAGGGAGTTTTCCACTTCGGATGGACTTCGGCGAGCTTCTCGGGAAGCAGCCCGTCGCGCGCCATGACGAAGAAGATGCGGGTCTGCCCGAACAGCAGGATCAGGATGACCGACGGCAGCGCAAGGATCGCGGCATAGCCGAGCGCATTGCCGACCGCGCCGAAGCCGATCTGGCGCAGCACGTGAGCGAGGGCTTCGTTCGAACAGACCAGTTTCTGGGCATGTTCGGGCATGGCGCACTGACGAGCGAGCTCTTCGGAGCCGGCGGGGAAGGGAATTCCTCCCGGACCCATGATCGGCTGGCCGCCGATGGTGCCGACCGCACCGGCTGCGACGAGAATGTAGAAGATGGTGCAGAAGAGCAGGCTGCCGATCAGGCCGATCGGCACGTTGCGCTGCGGATTCTTGGTTTCCTCGGCAGCGGTCGAGACGGCGTCGAAGCCGACATAAGCGAAGAAAATCGTCGCCGCCGCGCCGACCGCGCCGACTCCGGAGCCGAAGCCGCCGAAAAGGCCGGCGGGCAGGAACGGGTTGAAGTTGGCGCTCTCCATCGCCGGCAGGGTCAAGGCGATGAACAGGGTCAGCGCGGTGACCTTGATCAAGACCAGGACCGAATTGACCTTGGCGCTCTCGTTGGTGCCGATCATCAGCAGCCAGGTAACGAGCAGCGCGATGATCAACGCCGGCAAGTTGATGAGGCCGCCGGGAGCGCCGCCAAGCGCGAGCGGACCCGCGGTGAGATAGGGTGGAAGCGCTATGCCGAACGTGTCGTTGAGGATGGTTCCGGTAAAGTAACCAGACCAGCCGACCGACACCGCCGAGGCGGCGATGGAATATTCGAGGACCAGCGCCCAGCCGACTGTCCAAGCGAGGAATTCGCCCATTGTCGCA
>JALYQH010000170.1 GCA_030855945.1 Pseudomonadota bacterium
TCAAGGACGCGACGGTGCGCGAGCTCGTCGAGGTGCTGCAGGCCAATTACTGCGGCACCATCGGCGTCGAATATATGCACATCAACGACCTTGAGGAGCGGCGCTTCCTTCAGGAACGGATGGAAGGCAAGGCCGCGACGATCAGCTTCACGCCCGAAGGCAAGCAGGCGATCCTCGAGAAAGTGATCCACGGCGAGCAGTGGGAAAAGTTTCTTGCCCGCAAATATGTCGGCACGAAACGGTTCGGGCTCGACGGCGGCGAAAGCGCGGTCCCGGCGCTCGAATCGATCATCAAATATGGCGGCGCGCTCGGGATCACCGAAATCACCGTCGGCATGGCGCACCGCGGGCGGCTGAACGTCCTCGCCAACGTCATGGGCAAGCCGTACCGCGCGATCTTCCACGAATTCGCCGGGGGCAGCGCCAATCCCGACGATGTCGGCGGATCTGGTGACGTGAAGTACCACCTCGGCACTTCGAGCGATCGCGAGTTCGACGGCAATAAGGTCCATCTGAGCCTCGTCCCCAACCCGAGCCATCTCGAAGCGGTCGACCCGGTTGTGCTGGGCAAGACGCGCGCCGTGATGACGCTGCGCGGTGACAAGCATGGCAAGACCGTGCTTCCCGTGCTGCTTCACGGCGACGCGGCCTTCGCCGGGCAGGGGATCGTCGCCGAATGCTTCGGTTTCTCGGGGCTTCCCGGCTATGGCACCGGGGGCACGATCCACTTCGTGATCAACAATCAGGTCGGCTTCACCACCAGCCCGCAATTCGCGCGCTCGTCGCCTTACCCGTCGGACATCGCCAAATCGGTCCAGGCGCCGATCCTCCACGTCAACGGCGACGATCCCGAGGCGGTGACCTTCGCCTGCAAGCTCGCCATCGAATATCGCCAGCGATATGGCCGCGACATCGTCATCGACATGTGGTGCTACCGCCGCTTCGGCCACAATGAAGGCGACGAGCCGAGCTTTACCCAGCCCTTGATGTACGCCGCGATCAGGCAGCACCCGCCGATCAGCGAAGTCTACGCGAGGCGGCTGATCGCGCAGAAGGTCGTCGACCAGGCGTGGATCGACGCGAAGACCAGCCAGTTCGTCACCCTGCTCGAAGGCGAGTTCGAGGCGGGAACCAGCTATTTGCCCAACAAGGCCGACTGGTTCGAAGGTCGCTGGTCGGGTCTCGGCCGGCCCGATGAAACCGTGCTCGGCCGCCGCAATGTCAGCACCGCGCTCGACGATGCGCAGTTCGACCGGCTCGGCCACTTGCTCACCACGATCCCCGCCGACCTCGCGATCCACAAGACGCTCGGCCGCATCCTCGCCGCGAAGAAGGCGATGTTCGACAGCGGAGCCGGCTTCGATTGGGCCACCGCGGAAGCGCTGGCGTTCGGAAGCATTTGCGAGGACGGCTACCGCGTCCGCCTGTCGGGACAGGATAGTGGCCGAGGCACTTTCTCGCACCGCCACGCGGTGTGGGTCGATCAGGCTTCGGGCGAAAAATATATCCCGCTGCGCACTATCGAGGAAGGCGGCTCGCCCCGCTTCGAGGTCCGCGACAGCCCGCTGTCCGAATTCGGCGTGCTCGGCTTCGAATATGGCTACAGCATCGCCGACCCTAAGACTCTAGTGCTGTGGGAGGCGCAGTTCGGCGATTTCGTCAACGGCGCCCAGACGATCATCGACCAGTTCATTGCCGCTGGCGAGGTCAAGTGGCTGCGCGCCAGCGGGCTCGTGATGCTGCTCCCCCACGGCTATGAGGGGCAGGGTCCCGAGCACAGTTCAGCGCGGCCCGAGCGCTTCCTCCAGCTCTGCGCCGAGGATAATATCCAGGTCGCCAACTGCACCACGCCGGCCAATTATTTCCACATATTGCGCCGCCAGATGCACCGCGATTTCCGCAAGCCCTTGATCATCATGACGCCCAAGTCGCTGCTGCGGCACAAATTGGCGGTGTCGAAGCGCGACGATTTCGTCGGCGAAGGTCATTTCCGCCGCATCCTGTCCGACCTCGCCCCGCCCGCCGAAGGAATGACCAAGCGGCTCGTGCTGTGCACGGGCAAGGTCGCCTATGAGCTGATGGAGGCGCGCGACGCCGGCGGGACAAGCGACACTGAAATCCTGCGCCTCGAGCAGCTCTATCCTTTCCCGTCCGAGCCGCTCGTCAAGCGGCTCAAGGCGATGCCGGGGCTGACCGAATTGGTGTGGGCGCAGGAAGAGCCGAAGAATGGCGGCGCCTGGTATTTCGCCGAGGATTTGCTCTTATGCTCGCTCGCCGAAGCGGGCTTCAAGGGCACGCGGCCGCGCTATGCCGGCCGCCCCGCCGCCGCTTCGCCGGCGACCGGGCTTGCCAAGCGCCACGCCGCCGAACAAGCAAGACTGATCGCCGACGCGCTCGGCAAAACCGACCAACTCGCGCCCGCCGCGCAAGCTTCGTAAGGATATTCGATGGCTACCGATGTGAAGGTCCCGACGCTGGGTGAGTCGATCACCGAGGCGACCGTCGGCCAGTGGCTGAAAGCGGTCGGCGACACGGTCGCGCTCGACGAACCGATCGCCAGCCTCGAGACCGACAAGGTCAGCGTCGAAGTACCGTCTCCGGTCGCCGGAACGCTGAGCGAGCAATTGTTCAAGGAGGGCGACACCGTCGCCGTCGGCGCGGTGCTGGCGCGGGTCGGGGAGGGTGGCGCTGAAGCTCACGCGTCCGCCGAGGCCACGGCCCTGTCCGATCAAACGACCCCGGCTCCCGCGGAAGCGGCCGGCGCGGCGGTCAACCCGGCCGGACCCGCCGAAACCCCAATGCCGCGCGGCGACGAACATGCGCCCGAGGCCGATCAGCCCGGCTCCGCCAGCGATGCCGCGATGCGTCTCTCCCCCGCGGTCCGCCGCGCCGTGCTCGAGCATCATGTCGATCCCTCGGCGATCAAGGGGAGCGGCAAGGACGGGCGGCTCACCCGGGACGACGTGCTTGCCGCGGCCAAATCCAAGGAAGGTTCCCCGGCGAAGGCCGGGGCCCAGGCGCCGGAGGCGAAAGTCACGGCCGCTCCAGAAGCGAAGCCTGCGGCTCTTGGACCCCGGCCAGCGGGGTCCCCCCAAAGTAGTACTTTGGGGGGTGCCCCTTCGCCGGGGAACAGAAATGAAGAGCGCGTCAAGATGACTCGGATGCGGCAGACCATCGCCACACGGCTCAAGGAAGCGCAGAATACCGCTGCCCTGCTCACCACCTTCAACGACGTCGACATGTCGGCGGTGATCGACGCCCGCTCCAAATATAAGGATCTGTTCGAAAAGAAGCATGGCATCCGCCTCGGCTTCATGGGCTTTTTCGTCAAAGCCGTGGCCTTGGCGCTCCGCGACGTGCCCTCGGTCAACGCCCGCATCGAGGGCGACGAGATCGTCTATTCCGACTTCCTCGACGTCTCGGTCGCGGTCTCGGCGCCCAAGGGCCTGGTCGTGCCGGTCGTTCGCGGCGCCGACGCCATGTCCTTCGCCGAGATCGAAAAGGCCATCGCCGCTTTCGGCAAGAAGGCCAAGGACGGCACGCTCAGCATGGAGGATATGAAGGGCGGCACCTTCACCATTTCCAACGGCGGCGTGTTCGGCAGCTTGCTGTCGACCCCGATCATCAAACCGCCGCAGTCGGCGGTGCTGGGCATGCACCGCATCGAGGAGCGGCCCGTCGTCAAGGACGGACAGATCGTCGCCCGCCCGATGATGTACCTCGCTTTGACCTATGACCATCGCCTGGTCGACGGCCGCGAAGCCGTCACCTTCCTCGTCCGCGTCAAGGAAGCGATCGAAGACCCGACGCGGCTGTTGATCGATTTGTAACAGGAGCCGCCCCAGGCGGCTGTCTTTGTTTAGGACTGGACCCCGGCCTTCGCCGGGGAACAAGGAAATAAAATGGCTGACACGCAATTCGACTACGACCTTATCGTCATCGGTGCTGGCCCGGGCGGCTATGTGGCCGCGATCCGCGCCGCGCAGCTCGGGCTCAAGACCGCTTGCGCCGAAGGCCGCGAGACGCTTGGCGGGACCTGCCTGAACGTCGGATGCATCCCGTCCAAAGCGCTGCTCTACGCTTCCGAGCTATATCATGAGGCGCATTCGGGCGCGCTCGCCAAGTTCGGGATCGACATCGCCGGAGCAAGCCTCAACCTGGACACGATGCACGGCGAAAAGGCCAAGGCGGTCAAGGAACTCACCGGCGGGATCGAGTTCCTGTTCAAGAAGAACAAAATCGACTGGCTCAAGGGCTATGCCAGCTTCGAAAGCGCCAACTCCGTCAGCGTCGGGGGCAAGACGGTCACCGCGAAAAACATCATGATCGCCACGGGCTCGTCGGTCACCCCGCTTCCGGGGGTAGAGGTCGACAATGACGGCGGCGTGATCGTCGATTCGACCGGCGCGCTCGCGCTGCCCAAAGTGCCCGGGCACCTCGTCGTCATCGGTGGGGGTGTGATCGGGCTCGAACTCGGGTCGGTCTGGTTGCGGCTTGGCGCCAAGGTCACCGTGGTCGAATATCTCGACCAGATCTTGCCGGGAATGGACGAGGAGGTCCGCAAGGAAGCGGCCAAGATCTTCAAGA
>JALYQH010000176.1 GCA_030855945.1 Pseudomonadota bacterium
GCCGACGACTACTCCGGGAGTGACCAAGCGGCCGGCGGTGACAGTCTTGATATCCTCGAGCGAATGCTTGCCGGTCGCCGACAGCGCCGACAGCGCCGAAACCATGGTGGCAAGCCCGGGCTTGTCGGTGGGCAGCGCAAGGCCCCCGCCGGCGAGCCTGACGGCGAAATTGACCTTGCCCTTTTCGAAGTCGGTCTGCTTGATGTTGAGCCGGACGTTGTTGGCGAAGCGCACGGTGCGAATGCCAAGATCGGCAATCCGCCGGTCCTCGACGATCTTCCCCGGCGTGCCGAAGCGGTCGTAGGCGAAGGCGACCGCGGCCTCTTCCGCCGGCGCGGCGACGGCGACCTTGGTGCTTCCGGCGAAGGCCGCGGCGAGCGCGGCTTCGTCGATCGCCTGCTTGGCGCTGACGTGGACGAGCGGCGCGCTGCCGTTCCACATCTCGCGGAACTGGGCATTGATCTCCGCAACGGTCAGGGTCGGCGCGACCTGGGCGAAATAAGCGCGGCGAAACTCAGGGGTGGTGACGAAGTCGGGCTCGCCGACGGTCGCGAGGATCGCGCCCGCGAGCGCGGAATGGGGACGCGCGTCGGCCTGACCGGCGGCCGCCGTGAGCTTGCCGAGCGTATCGGCGCGCTGCAGGTCGAGCTCCGATGCCGAGAAACCATGGCTAAGCGCGCGGCGCAATTCCTGCTCGGTGACGGTCAGCGCTTCTTTCCACGCGCCGTCCTTCGCCGCGACGGTGAAGGCGGCGCCAAGCGACGCATCCTTGTTCTTGTCCTCGCCCATTCCGCCGCCGAGCAGCACCGATCCAGGCGCGTTGACGAGACGTTGGAAGCGGCGGTTGAACATGGCGAGAGCGAGCGCCCGGGCCGTGTCGATACGGCGATTGGCGAGCGTGTCGGCCGGGTTTTGCCACGGGCGGTAGGTGGCGAGGCTGACGGTGGTCGCCACGGCTGGGTCGACGAAAGTGTCGAAGTCGGCGGTGCGCTTGAAATCGACGGTTCCGCGCGGCAGCGGCGCGGCGGCCGGTCCAACCCCTTTCCAGTCGGCGAACTTGGCTTTGATCTTGGCCTCGATCAGCGTCGGATCGGCATCGCCGACGAATACGAACGTCGCGTTCTCGGGACGATAAAAGCGGTGGTAGAGCGCGCGCATCGTGGCGGCCGAGGCCGTCTTGAGCACCTCTTCGGTGCCGATCGGCAGCCGGTTGGGATAAGGCGTGTTCGGCACCTGGAAGCCGATGATGTCGGTGATCTGGTGCAGCTGAAAGGTGTCGCGGACACGGCGCTCGCCGAGGATGACGCCGCGCTCGCGGTCGACCGCCGCCGGGTCGAACTTCAGCTCACCGGCAATCTCGCGCATCAGCATCAGCGCGGTGTCGACATGCTCGTCATCGGCCTTGGGCAGGTCGAGCATGTAGATGGTCTCGTCGAACCCAGTCGAGGCATTGGTGTCGGGACCGAATTTTAGCCCCTGACGCTCCAGGATCTTGACCATGTCTCCCTCGGGCACGTTGGTCGAGCCGTTGAACGCCATATGCTCGATGAAATGAGCGAGGCCGCGCTCCTCATCGCTTTCGCCGATCGACCCGAATTCGAACTGCATCCGGACAGCGGCGGCGCCCTTGGGAGTGGCGTTGCGAACGATGGCGTAGCGCATGCCATTGGCAAGGCGGCCATATTTGACGGCCGGGTCGACGGTGACATCGGTCAGCGGCACGCCCCACGGGCTGGTCGCGGCGCGCTGCGCGGTGGCCGGCTGAGCAAGAACTGCGGCGGGAATGGCCAGAGCAGCGGCAAGTACGCCTGAAGCGACGCCAAGCGCGAGTTTGCGACGGAAACCAAGTGACTGATGCAACATGAAAACATTCCCCCGGGCCAGCACGGCCGCGGGTGGAGCCTAGAGGATGACCGGCCGCACTGGAAGCGCTTTCGGCCAAAGGGGCCGAGCCATCGACCAACGGATGGGCGTTGCGGGCGCCATCTATGAGCAATGTTCCCAACGGGTTGCCCGCCGTTCGGATGAAGGCGGGCAGCCCGTCGCGGTTACTTTGCGTCGGCCAGCTTGGCGGCTTCCTTGATGTCCTTGGCGCCGCCCTTGTCGCCGCCGGTGATCAGCCCCGCTCCGGGACCGGCGCCGAGATCGGCTCCAGTGGCGGGGTCGGAGGCAGGGTCGGATTGCGTGCGAGCCGCGAGCTTCTTGGCAACCGCGGCGCTCGCCTTGTCGAGCTTGACCGAAGCGGTACCGTCGCCGCCGTCCATCGCCATGGCCTTGTCGAGGTCGTCGATGCGGTCCCACTGATCGCCGCTGTTCCACGGGCCGTCCATGTCGCCGTCGCCTTGCGACGAGTTGACGTAGACGTTGGCGAAGCGCTGGATGCCCGGAAGCTTGCCTGGCGGGAAATTATCCTCGATCGCATAAAGCGCCTTCTCGAACGATTTCTGGTGGGCGATCTCGCGAGTCATGAGGAAGCCGAGCGCTTCCTTGATTCCCGGATCGTCGGTGATTGCGATCAGCCGCTCGTAGACGATCTTGGCGCGGCTCTCGGCGGCGATATTCGAGCGCAGGTCGCAGGTCGGATCGCCCTTGGTGTCGATGTACGCCGCGGTCCACGGCACGCCCGACGAATTGGTCAGCGAAGGCCCGCCGCCGTAGAGAAGCGACTGGGTGTGGCTGTCGCCGCCGGCGTTGATCGCCCGGTAGAGCTCGGCCTCTTCCATCGCCGCTTCGGACAGCTGCGCCTTGACGCCCTTGTTGAGCATCGCGACGATTGAGCCGATCACTTCGAGGTGACTCAATTCCTCGGTGGCGATGTCGATCAGCAGATCCTTGCGGCCGGGATCGGACTCGCCAAGGCCTTGGGTGAAATAGCGCATCGCCGCAGCAAGCTCGCCATCCGGCCCGCCGA
>JALYQH010000178.1 GCA_030855945.1 Pseudomonadota bacterium
GCGGCGTCGATGAGGTCTTGGTCTGTCATGGAAATGACCTTAGGCGGTGGGAGAAGGAAAATCATCACGCGAAGGCGCGAAGGCGCGAGAGGTCTTTTCATCGTCATGCCGGGCTTGACCGGCATCCACCTACTTCTCCCGCAGGAAGACAGGTGGACCCCGGCTCAAGGCCGGGGTGACGGCTTTCTTTGCGCCTTCGCGCCTTCGCATGAAAAATATTGGAGCAGTTGATGAGAATTTGGCCGATTGCCACGTTGCTGCTGGCCGGGTGCACCACGACGCCGCGTCCCGTCGCGCCGGGCCCGGTCGAGGTGCAGATTCTCGGTATCAACGATTTCCACGGCAACCTCGAGCCGCCGAAGAATAGCGTCGACGCGACACTGGCCGACGGGCGGGCGGTCAAGGTTCCGGCGGGCGGGGTGGCCTATCTCGCCGGAGCGGCGAAGGCGTTGCGCGCGGGGCAGCCGTATAGCATGACCGTGTCGGCGGGAGACATGATCGGGGCGAGCCCACTGGTGTCGGCGCTCTACCTCGACGAGCCGACAATCGCCGCGATGAATGCGGTCGGGGTCGACTATAATGCGGTCGGCAATCATGAGTTCGACAAGGGCAGCGCGGAATTGCTGCGGATGCAGCGCGGCGGGTGCGAAAAATACACGAACAAGGCGCCGTGCGCGGTCGAGCTGTTCGCGGGGGCAAGCTTTGGATTTCTTGCCGCTAATGTCGTCAGGCAGGACGGCACCACGCTATTCCCCGGCACCGCCATGAGGGATTTCGGGCCGGTCCAGGTCGGCTTCATCGGCATGACCCTGAAGGAAACGGCGACGCTGGTGACTCCGGCCGGAGTCGCCGGGCTGACGTTCGCCGACGAGGCCGCGACCGCCAATGCGGCGGTGCCCGCGCTCAAGCTGGCCGGGGCGGACGCGATCGTGCTGCTGATCCATCAGGGCGGTCGGTCGAGCGGCGGCTATAATGACAAGAGCTGTCCTGGATTCGACGGCGATATCGTGCCGATCCTGGAGAAACTCGATCCGGCAATCGACGTGGTTGTCTCAGGCCACACCCACGCCGCCTACATTTGCGAGCGGGCGCGGGCCGGCGCCCGGCCGCTGTTGCTGACCAGCGCGGGGCGGTACGGGACACTGATCAGCGACATCCGGCTGACGATCGATCCGGCCCGGGGCGTCGTCGCCCACCGGGCGGACAATGTGATCGTCCAGGGTGAGGGATTTTCCAATTCGGCCGGCGCGGTCGCGGTCGTGCCGGCACTGCCGGTCTATGCCCGGGACTCGGCAACCCAGGCGATTGTCGACCGCTATGTCGCCGCTTCGGCCGAGGCAAGCGCGCGGGTGGTCGGGCGGCTGTCGGGGCCGGTGAACCGCGAGGCGAGCCCGTCGCGCGAGATCAGCGGCGGCAATTTCATCGCCGACGCCCAGCTCGCCGCGACGCGCGGGCAGGGCGCGCAGATCGCTTTTACCAATTCAGGCGGGGTGCGCGCCGATCTCATTCCGGGACCGGGCGGGGTCATCACCTACGGCCAGATTTTCGCGATGCAGCCATTCGGCAATAATCTGGTGGTGAAGACGCTGACCGGGGCGCAACTGAAGGCGGTGCTCGAGCAGCAGTTCGAAAGCGGATCGAACACGGTCGAGCGGCCGAACATGCTGCTCCCCAGCAATGGGTTCGCCTTCGCCTACGATCTGTCGCGGCCGGCGGGGTCGCGGATTGTCGAGATGACCCTGGACGGCCAGGCCATCGATCCGGCGGCGAAATACCGCGTGACGGTGGTCAACTTCCTTGCGAGCGGTGGGGATAATTTCACCGTGTTGACGCAGGGGATGAACGCGGTCGACGCCGGGCTCGATCTGGACGCGACTGAGGCCTATTTGCGCAGCGGGGGAGGGGTGCCGGACATGGGGCGGATCAGGAATTTGACGCCTGCCGGCTCGCGCTAATTGGCAAACGTCTCGCTCAGCGCCGCCATCCCGCCCTCGTCGGTGAGGTCGAGCGCGAGCGGGGTGATGGTGATAAAGCCGTCGGCGATCGCCTCGAGATCGGTGACATGGCCCGGGCTCGGCGCGGTCGGGGCGAGGCCGAACCAATAATAAGGGTAGCCGCGCGGGTCGGTGCGCTCGATGATCCGCAGCCGGCCGTAATCGTGGAAACCCTGGCGGCAGACGCGAATCCCGCGCACCGCGTCGGGCGCCAGCGCGGGGAAATTGACGTTGACCAGGGTGCGCGGCGCAAACGGCATGTCGATCAGCGGCCGCAGCACGCGCTCGGCCCATGCTTCGGCGGTGGCGAAGGGGACGGTGTCACCCATCCCTTCGCGGGCATAGACCTGGCTCAGCGCGATCGAACGCACCCCGGCGAGCGCGCCTTCCATCGCCGCCGACACGGTACCCGAATAGGTCACGTCCTCGGCGAGGTTGGCGCCGCGATTGACGCCTGAGAGGATGAGATCGGGCGGACTATCCTTCATCACCTCGGCCAGCGCCAGCATCACCGCGTCGGTCGGGGTGCCGGCGACGGCGAAGCGGCGCTCGCCGAGCCGGCGCAGCCGCACCGGGCGGGACAGGGTCAACGAATGGCCCGCGCCCGATTGCTCCTCGGCCGGCGCGACCGCCCACAGATCGTCCGACAGGCTCGCCGCAATGCGCTCGAGCGCGGCGAAGCCGGGGGCGTGGATTCCGTCGTCGTTGGTGAGGAGAATGCGCATCGCGGCGCTATGCGACAGGGCAAGCCGAGCGACAAGCTGCGCCTTTCGGGCAACAATCCACAGTTTTCGTTAATCCCCACGTCGGTCAGTTCTTGTTAAGGCAAGTAGGCCTAACTATAGGCGCGTCAGGGCATACCGGCGGACCCGTGCTAAGTCTCGGGAAAGCCCTGTTTATCGCCCCCGGCTGAACCGGTGGCCCGGCGCAGTGCCGGCGGGCTCGTGTCTCGGGGAGGGTGTCATGGCTACCGCTCTAGTTGACCTATACGATAATGGTTCTTCAAACTTCGATCAGTTGATCTTGGCCGAGGGCTATCGGCCCTCCGAAAGCGAAGAATTCATGTGCGCCGATCAGCGCGCTTACTTTCTATTCAAGCTCAAGGACTGGAAGGAGTCGATCGTCGGCGAGAGCCGCGCGACGATGGCCCAGCTCCAAGTCGACTCGATGCGCGAGCCCGACATCGCCGACCGCGCGTCGAGCGAGACCGACTGGTCGATCGAGCTTCGCACCCGTGATCGTCAGCGCAAGCTGATCGCCAAGATCGATTGCGCCATCCGCCGCCTTTACGAAGGCGAATATGGCTATTGCGAAGTCACCGGCGACCCGATTTCGCTGGCTCGGCTCGAAGCCCGGCCGATCGCGACGATGACGCTCGAAGCGCAGGAAAAGCACGAGCGGATCGAACGCGTCTCGCGCGACGATTGAAATCTATCCAATGAGCTTGAAAAGGCCGGCGCGGTGCGTCCGGCCTTTTTTGTGCGCGCTAGTGACCGGTTATGGCG
>JALYQH010000187.1 GCA_030855945.1 Pseudomonadota bacterium
TTCCCACACCGTAGCCGCCCCCGGCCGCGTCGATTCTCCCCCGACATCGATGATCGCCGCCCCATCACCGGCCATCACAGCGCCTGCATCGGCAGCAGCGCGCGCATCGGCATAAGCACCGCCGTCGGAGAAACTGTCGGGCGTAGCGTTGACGATCCCCATCACCTGCGGCTGGTCGAGGCGGATGGTGCGGGCGCCCATCTGCAGCGGCGGGCGCGGTGCGACGATCCGCGCCCAGTCGGCCGCCATCGCCTCGTCGAAGCGGGATTCAACACCTTCGACCGAGACCAGTTCGCGCCGACCGCCGCCGTGGATCAGTTCGACCTGCGCGAACCAGTTCAGCCCGCCCGCCAGCCGCGCCACCTTGCCGTCATGCCCAAACGGCGAATCGACGAAGCCGGTCGGGCGGAGGAGAATTCGATCTGCCATAAAAACCCCGTTCGTCCTGAGCCTGTCGAAGGACTGCTCTTACTTGCCGGTAGGAAAAAGGACGGCCCTTCGACAAGCTCAGGGCGAACGAAATTTTACACGCCCGCCAGATGCTTCTGCCGCAGCGTATCGATCGGCTCCAGCGCGACTCCATCCACATGCCAGAAAGTCCAGCCGTTGCAGCTGGGCGCGCCTTGAAGGCCGGCGCCGACCTTGTGGATCGATCCGGTCCGTCCATCGCACGCGAGCGAGCCATCGACCCGCACTTCGGCCTGCCACCTGCGCTTGGCGTCGGTCAGCAGCGTGCCCGGCGGGATCATCCCGCTTTCGACCAGCAATCCGAACGCCACCTTCGGCGCCGAGCGCTTGTCGGCCATCACCGTCATCGCGCTTTCGTCGAGCGGCAGCGTCGCGTCGATCCGCGCCCGCGCCACCTTCACATATTTGGCTTCGCGTTCGATCCCGATCCATTTCCGCCCCAGCCGCCGTGCCACCGCGCCGGTCGTCCCGGTGCCGAAGAACGGATCGAGCACGACGTCGCCCGGCTTGGTGCAGGCGAGCAGGATCCGGTAAAGCAATGCCTCGGGTTTCTGCGTCGGGTGCGCTTTGTCTCCGGCTTCGTCCTTGGCGCGCTCGCCGCCGCCGCAGATCGGCAGCACCCAATCCGATCGCATCTGCAGATCGTCGTTGAGCGCCTTCATCGCATGATAGTTGAAGGTGTAGCGCGCCTTGCCGTCCTTGGCGCACCAGATCAGCGTCTCATGCGCATTTGTGAAGCGGGTGCCGCGGAAATTGGGCATCGGGTTCGACTTGCGCCACACGATGTCGTTCAAAATCCAGAAGTCGGCATCCTGAAGCAGCGAGCCGACGCGGAAGATGTTGTGATAGCTGCCGATCACCCAGATCGTGCCATCGTCCTTGAGGACGCGCCGCGCCTCGGCCAGCCACTCTCGCGTGAAATCGTCATAGACGGCCAGGCTGTCGAACTTGTCCCATTCGTCGTCGACCGCGTCGACTCGCCCGCCCTCGGGCCGGAACAGGTCACCCTGGAGCTGAAGGTTGTAGGGCGGATCCGCGAAGATCATGTCGACCGACTTGTCGGGCAGCCGCGCCATCGCGTCGATACAGTCGCCCTCGATGATCGTGTCGAGGGTCAGTTCGCTGACCCTGCGCGGACTAGTGCGCGGGCGAGAACGCCCGACATTCTCCGTCACCGGCACGATCATGTTCATGACGACGCTCCCCCTACCGCGCACAAGTGAGTCAGGCGGGAGTCGCGGTCAAGCTACCCGTGGAAAAGGCGGCGCCTAGACCCATGGGAACAAAGGGAATCCGCCGCGAGCAAACCACAACATGTTGAGTTGTTATGGGCAGCGCCGACTCAACAGCTAGTGGTGTGACTCGAAAGACTCGTCTCCGCAGATTCGCGCGGCATCGGCGGTCCGGCGCGCTCGCGAACGGGTGCGAAGCTGCGCCGATGGAGCGGGGTCAGGCCGATCCGGTCGAGGGCGCGGATATGCTCGGGCGTCGGATAGCCGCGGTTGGTTTCCCAGCCATAGCCGGGCCAAGTGCGCGCATGATCGGCCATGATCCGGTCGCGCGTAACCTTGGCGACGATCGAGGCGGCGGCGATCGAGCGGCATTTGGCATCGCCCGCGACGATCGCCTTCGACGGCCGCTGCCAGCGCGGACAGGCATTGCCGTCGACCAGCACCCATGCCGGCTCGAACCCCAGCGCCTCGACGGCCCGGCTCATCGCCAGCATCCGCGCCCAATAGATGTTGATCGTGTCGATCTCCTCGACCGAGGCGATTCCGACCCCGATCCGCGCGACCTTTTCGAGCCGCCCGAAAATCGCCTCGCGCGTTTCGATCCGCAATTTCTTCGAATCGTCGATTCCGCGCGGAAACCGCTCCCGGTCGAGAATCACCGCAGCAGCCACCACCGGCCCGGCGAGCGGCGCGCACCCCGCCTCATCGACCCCGGCCAGCGGCATCGGATAGGCCAGTTCAAGCTTGAAGCAGGGACGTTTCATCGGTCTTGCCCTTGTACCCCCGCGCAGGCGGGGGTCCAGACCCCTCGAAGAAAAGTCTGGGCTCCCGCCTTCACGGGAGCACGGCCCATCAATCCGACATCCGCCACGGCGGAAACCGCCGCGCCTCGCCCGCCCGATACAGGAAAATCGTATTGCCGGACGGATCGCGCAATCGCGCTTCGCGCCACATCCACGGCTGGCCGCGTGGACCATGTTCGAACGGAATGCCCGACCTTGCCAGCCGCTCGACGCGCGCATCGAGGTCGTCGCATTCGAAATAGATGGCGGTGCTCTCCGACACCACTTCCTCCGGATCGACCTGGACCGAAAAGGTCGTGCCCCCATCGGTCTCGAACCGCGCATATCCATTCTCGCGGCTATCGACGATCTGCCTCAAGCCGAGCGCCGTGTAGAAGGCGACCATCTTGTCATAGTCCTTGCCGGTCACCGTCACCTGGTTGAGCCGCAGGCCCAGTCCTGTGTCCAGACGCACCTTCTGCTGGCCGAGCGGGCCATGCCCCTGCCCCAGCCCCGGCGCCTCGAGCAGCGCCATCCGCACGAACAGCCGCGCTCGCTCGACCGCTTCGGCCAGCGACAGCCCGCTCCCCAGATAAAAGGCGATCGCGCTGGCCAGCGTGCAGCCGGTGCCGTGGGTGCTCGTGGTGTCGATCCGCTGGCCCTGCCAGCTCGTCATATTATCCTCTTCGATCAACGCGTCGGCGAGCGCGTCGCCTTCTTCATGCCCGCCCTTGATCAGCACCGCGCAGCGATGCTTCGACACGAGCTGCAGCGCCCCGGCAACTTCATCCTCCTCGGACGTCAGCCGGCGCAGTTCGGGTAGATTGGGCGTCACCAAAGTCGCGACATCCATCAGCTTGGCGAAAGCGGCGATGGTGGGATCGTCGGCGAGCGTCGCGCCGCTGGTCGCGACCATCACGGGGTCGAACACCACCGGCACGCCCTCGAGCCGCTCGAGCCGCGCTGCGATGTGGAGCGCGGTGAACGGCGATCCGATCATCCCGATCTTGACCGCGTCGACGCCAATGTCGTCGATTACCGCATCGATCTGTGCAAGGACCGTCTCGGTCGGGACGGCGTGGATCGCGTTCACGCCTTGCGTATTCTGCGCGGTGATCGCGGTGATCGCCGTCGTGGCATGACCGCCAAGCATGGTGATCGTCTTGATGTCTGCCTGGATGCCCGCGCCCCCGCCCGAGTCCGACCCGGCGATCACCAGGATGCGCGCAGTGGTCAAGCCGCCGCCACCTTGGCGCAAATGTCATCGACCAGCCGGTCGACCATCGCTTCATCGTCGCCCTCGGCCATCACCCGGATCAGCGGCTCGGTCCCAGACATGCGGATCAACAGGCGGCCGCGGCCTTGGAGCTCGGCCTCGGCCTCGGCGATGGCCGCCTTGACCGGCGCTGCGTCGAGTGGCTTGCCGCCGTCGAAGCGAACATTCTTGAGCAGTTGCGGCACCGGGTCGAACACGTTGAGCAACTCGCTCGCCGGGCGCCCCGCCTCGACTAGCGCAGCGAGGATCTGAAGCCCGGCGACCAGCCCGTCGCCAGTGGTCGCATGGTCGGTCAGGATGATATGCCCCGATTGCTCGCCGCCGACGTTGCAGCCGCGCGCGCGCATCGCCTCGAGCACATAGCGGTCGCCGACCGCGGTGCGATGAAGCGCGATGCCCTCGGCCTGCAGCTTCCGCTCGAGCCCGAGGTTGGACATCACCGTCGCCACCACTGCTCCGCCCTTGAGCGTCCCGCGCCGCGCCTGATCGAGCGCGATCAGCGCCATCAACTGGTCGCCGTCGACGATCTTGCCCTGCTCGTCGACCACAATCAGCCGATCGGCATCGCCGTCGAACGCCAGCCCGATGTGCGCCCCCGACGCGACTACGGTCTCCTGGAGCGAGGCCGGGGCGGTCGACCCGCAGCCATGGTTGATGTTGAGGCCATCGGGCTTGGTGCCGATCGCGATAACCTCGGCGCCCAATTCCCACAGCGCTTCAGGCGCGACCTGATAGGCCGCTCCATTCGCGCAATCGACCACGATCTTGAGCCCGTCGAGGCGGATATGGTCGGGCAGCGTCGCCTTGGCGAAGTGGATGTAGCGCCCACGCGCATC
>JALYQH010000207.1 GCA_030855945.1 Pseudomonadota bacterium
CCGCGCGTCAAGGAGCTGCTGATCCTGATCCTTCCGGCGACCATCGGCGCGGGCGGCTATTATATCAGCCAGTTGTTCTACGCTTATTTCGCGACCCGCCTGCCGGAGGGAAGCTTCGTCTATCTGAGCCAGGCCGACCGCCTCAACCAATTGCCGCTCGCCCTTGTCGGATCGGCAATCGGAACCGCTATCCTGCCGGCAATCAGCCGCCATATCGGCATGGGTGAGGAGCGGCAGGCGGCCACCATCCAGGGGCGGGCGACCGAGCTGGCGATGCTGCTCACTATCCCGGCGACGATCGCGCTCGCCGTCGCCGCCGGACCGATCATGACCGTCCTGTTCGAAGGCGGCAGGTTCACCGCCGCCGACGCCGCGACCTCGGCGCTGGTCCTCGCAATCCTCGTCACCGGGCTCCCGGCCTATGTCATGATCAAGGTTCTCGCCCCGGGTTTCTACGCCCGCAAGGACATGAAGACACCGGTTGTGATCACGCTGGTGACGCTCGCACTTGGGGTAGCCGCGAACTTCCTGTTCATCGAAAAGGTCGGCATCGCCATCCTGCCGATCACCACCGCCGCAGCGGCCTGGCTCAACGCGCTCGCGCTCTATGTCGTGCTGGTCCGGCGCGGCCAGTTCAAGGTCGAGTCTTGGCTCGCCGTCCGGCTCGCCAAGCAACTGCTGGCCGCTTTGGCGATGGGCGCTACCCTCTGGTTTGTGGGAGAGCAGCTGGACGGATTTTTCGCCGGCTCCACTGGCTCAAAACTGATCGGAATCGTCGCGCTGGTCGGGTCCGGTTCGCTGGTCTATTTCGTGCTTGCCTGGGTCACCGGCGGAATGGACAAGGAAGATCTGCTGGTGCTGCTCCGCCGCAAGAAGGTCGAGGGATGACCGGCGGGATCAACATGCGCGTCGTCTCGGGTATTCAGCCGACCGGCGATCTCCACCTCGGCAATCTGCTCGGCGCGATCCTGCGCTGGGTTAGGATGCAGGACGAGGCCGAATGCCTCTTCTTCCTCGCCGACCTTCATGCCTTGACCATTGATGTCGATCCGGCACAGCTGAAGGCCAATGTCCGCGAGATGGCGGCCGCCCTGCTCGCCTCGGGCATCAACCCCGAGAAATCGATTCTGTTCGCCCAAAGCGCGGTCCCGGCGCACGCCGAGCTTGCCTGGATTCTGCAATGTACCGCGCGCATGGGCTGGCTCAGCCGCATGACCCAGTTCAAGGACAAGTCGGGCAAGAATAAGGAGGGCGCTAGCGTCGGACTGTTCACTTATCCCGTGCTCCAGGCGGCCGACGTCCTGGTCTATCGCGCGACCCATGTTCCGGTCGGCGAGGACCAAAAGCAGCATATCGAACTGGCGCGCGACATAGCGGTCAAGTTCAACAATGATTTCGATGCCGAGCTGTTCGTCGCTCCGGAGCCGTTCATCGGCGGCGGCACGGCGGCGCGCGTCATGAGCCTGCGCGACGGATCGATGAAAATGTCCAAGTCCGATTCGTCGGACATGAGCCGCATCAACCTCACCGACAGCGATGATCTGATTGCGCAAAAGATACGCAAAGCGAAGACCGATCCCGAGCCGCTTCCCGAAGATCCCGTTCTCCTCGCCTTGCGCCCGGAGGCTAGAAACCTCGTCGGTGTGATGGCGGCGATCGGGGACGAAAGCGAAACGGCGATTTGCGCGCGCTTCGCCGGCCAGGGATTCGGCGCGTTCAAGCCCACGCTAACCGAGGCGCTGGTCGCACTTATCGGGCCCCTGCGCACCCGGCTCGAGGAACTCCGCGGGGATGAGACCACCATCGACGCCGTCCTCGCGCAGGGGGCCGAGCGCGCCGCCGCCATCGCCGCGCCGACCCTCGCCGGCGCCTATCGCGCGGTCGGACTTCGCGGCTGAGCGACCGCCTGGACCGAGTCGGCCAGTCGACGCATTCGCTTCATCGCCTATTCAGCACGGTTCGTGATAAGGTCGGCGCTATCAATGGTTTCCCCCGATCCGAGGTGAGTCGCATGCGTATGTCCAAATTTGCCGCGGCGCTTGCGCTCGGCGTTTCCGCCATCGGCCTTGCCGGTTGCGCGACCGGTTTTCCGGCACAAGTGTCACGTTACCAGGCAATGCCGGCCCCGCAGGGTCAAAGCTTCATCGTCGTGCCAATGGACGCCCGCGACATCGGCGGGCTCGAATTCTCGCGCTATGCCTCAATGGTCAGCTACGCGATGCAGGCGCAGGGCTATGCCCCCGCGGCGTCGGGAGACGGTGCGACGATGGTCGTCCGGCTCGGCTACGGCGTTGATCGCGGCTCCACCCATATCGAGCGGGATCCCTTCGGTTACCGCTCGCCGTTCCATGGCGGTTTCGGCAGCTACGGTGGCTATTATGGCCGCCCTTATTATTCGCGCTGGGGTTATTACGGCGCTCGCTCGCCCTTCTATTATGGCTGGGACGACCCATTCTTCGGCCGTGGACATGGTATCGAAACCTACACCGTTTACAGAAGTCACCTAGACCTCGATATCCGCCGCAAGTCGGACAATGCCGCGCTGTTCGAGGGCCGGGCCCGCGCTCGATCGCAGACCGACAATCTCGGCACGCTGGTACCGAATTTGGTCGAGGCGATGTTCACCGGATTCCCCGGCCGCTCGGGCGAAACCGTCAGGATCACCGTCGCGCCGCCGCCGCGCGGCTAATCGAACGCTCGCGGGAGCGGGGCAAATGGACAAGGGCTCGCCGGACTTTCTGGCGGGCCCTTTTTCCTGGTGCCAAAAAAAGCCCGGCAGGATCGCTCCTGCCGGGCCCTTCGCCAGTTGGGGACTGGACCTCTTTAATCCCGGATCCCCGGATCAGCCTTCCAGCTGACGAGTCAGCAAGCGGATGTCGGCATCAAGCTCGGCGTCGCTCGCGCGTAGCCGCTCGATCTGCTTGACCGCGTGGATCACCGTCGTGTGATCGCGCCCGCCGAAGCGGCGGCCGATGTCGGGCAGCGACTTGGGGGTGAGTTGCTTTGACAAATACATTGCCACCTGGCGTGGACGGGCGACTTCGCGCGCGCGGCGGGCGGAGGTCATTTCGGCCTTGCGGATGCGATAATGCTCGGCGACCTGGGTCTGGATTTCATCGACCGAAATGCGGCGCTGGTTGGCGCGCAGCACATTGGCGAGCACCTCCTCGACGAATGGCACGTCAATCGCACGACCGGTCATCATCGCATAAGCGGCAATGCGGTTGAGCGCGCCTTCGAGCTCACGGATCGAACTGGTCAGGCGGCGGGCGAGAAATTCGACCACTGGCCGCGACATCTCGACGCCGGGCAGCGCCTGCAATTTCATGTCGATGATATTGAGTCGGAGCTCATATTCGGCGGGGTTGATGTCGGCCACCAAACCCCATGACAGGCGCGACAGGATGCGCGGCGCGATCCCGTCGAGATCCTGCGGCGCGCGGTCCGACGTGATCACCAGCCGCCGCCCGGCGGTGATGATCTCGTTCATCGTGTGGAAGAATTCTTCTTGGGTCGAGTCTTTGCCGGCGATGAACTGGACGTCGTCGATCAGCAGCAGGTCGGCTGAACGCAACCGGCCCTTGAAGCCGATCGTGTCATTCTCCCTTAGCGCGCGAACGAATTCGACCATGAACTTTTCGGCCGACATCGACACGACGCGTGCGCCCGGCTGGCATTCGAGAAAGGCCTGGCCGATGGCATGGAGCAAGTGAGTCTTGCCCCGCCCGGTGCCGCCGTGGAGGAACAAGGGGTTGAACGCGACTCGCTCGGCGGTGGCCAGCGTCCGCGCCGCGGTCGCCGCGACTTCATTGGCCTTGCCGATGACGAAGGTCTCGAAGCGATAGCGCGAATCGAAATTGGGCGCCGAAGGATCGCGCACCGCCGCCGGCTGCGGCGGCGCCGGTATTTCCTCCAAGATCAGCAGCGGCGCCGGCTTGGGCCCGTCGACCGACGCGACGACGCGCACCGAGCGGACCAAAGGCAGAACCGACTTCCACGCCAGCGCCAACCGGTCGCCGAAATGCGAGCGCACCCAATCGGCCATGAACTGGCTCGGCATGACGATGTCGAGTTCGCCCGACTCGGCGTCCAGTGCACCAAGCTCGGCGGGCTTGAGCCACCCATCGAAAGTGCGCGCGCCGAGGTCGCGGCGCAGTCCCGCGCGGATCATGTCCCAGGCGGCGTCGATCGGCGCGGCAACGGCAGCAGCAGCATCGGTTTGGCACAGATTGTCCCGATTGCCCTGCACTGGCTCGCGCCTCCAAATTTACCATGTTCACAAGCCGCAAGTCGCCCGTCGCTGCAACGCGAGTCGCACCGGCATCAATTGACTTGTGTCTTGCCCCCGGAACAGATTCGCCGCCGGAAGCAATGTTTCTGAAAGTATGTGGGCGTGCTTTCAAGCGGCATTTTTTCACAGTCGTGAAATAAAGCGGCTTGACATCTGAAAGTGTCGGAAATGCAGAGAAATGGCGGTTTTCCGGTATTCTTCCGGGCAAGCCGCATGGCCGACGGCGCGAATCGCGGGATTTCCTAGACTTTTTTCCGTCATTGAAATGAAACGGGCCGCCGGATCATCCGACGGCCCGTTTCATCGCGGGACTGGTCCGCAAAATTACAGCGCGGCGACGCTCTTGGTGAGGCGCGAGAACTTCCGCGAGGCGGTGTTCTTGTGCATCACGCCGCGCGCGACTCCGCGCGCCATCTCGGGCTGGGCGGCCTTGAGCGCTGTGGCGGCCTCATCCTTATTGCCCGCGGTCACCGCCGCCTCGACGGCCTTGATGTAGGTCCGGATGCGGCTGACGCGGGCGCCGTTGATCGCCGCCCGGCTGGCGTTGCGACGGATGCGCTTCTTGGCTTGCGGCGTGTTCGCCATTGATAGACCTCTAAACTCTTGAGTGCTCAATGAAAAAGCGGCGCGATGCCCTGAGGCTCGCACCGGCGTGTGGCTCCCCTACTCCGAAGCCCGATTCGCGTCAACCGGCGGCGGCCGGGGTAAACTGTCAGCTTATTTCTGGCAGCTGCAGTAAAAAGTCGAGCGCCCGCCTTGGACGATTCGCTTGACCTTGCCCGGGCAGCCGTCGCGGCACGGCTCACCCTCGCGGCCATAAACGTCGAACTGCTTGGAGAAATAGCCGAGCTCCCCGTCTGGCTGGGCGAAATCCCGCAACGTGGACCCGCCCGCCGCAATCGCCTCCTCCAGCACCGACGGAATCGCCGCGGCAAGCGCATCGAGCTTAACCTTGCCGACTCTCCCCGTCGGCTTGCGCGGGTCGATCCGCGCCCGAAACAGCGTCTCGCAGACATAGATATTGCCGAGCCCCGCGACGATCCGCTGATCGAGCAGCAGCAATTTGACTGCCGCGCTTCGGCCGGCGAACCGCTCCTTCAGCCACTTCCCTGTGAGGGCTCCTCCAAGCGGCTCCGGACCAAGCGCCTTGAATGGCGGCCACTCGGGGACGTCCTCCGTCGGCACCAGGTCAAGCGAGCCGAAGCGGCGCGGATCGTTGAGGCTGAGCCGATGGCCTTCATCGGTCTCGATCAGCAAATGGTCGTGCTTGCCGATGTCGGCGGGGTCGATCCGCCACCGCCCCGACATGCCGAGGTGGAAGATCAATGTGTCGCCCCGGTCGGTCTCGATCAGCCCATATTTGGCGCGGCGGCCGAGCCCGGTGACGAGCGCGCCCGTCAGCCGCTGCCCAAGGTCGACCGGCATCGCTCGACGAAGGTCGGCCCGGCGCGGCTCGACCAGTTTGAGCCGCCGTCCCTGAAGAACGTTGGCCAACCCGCGAACGGTGGTTTCGACTTCGGGAAGTTCGGGCATTGGAGCGTGTATGGCGAAGCGCTCGCAACCTCGCTAGAGCCGGCAGCATGAGCGACAAGGTCAATTTCGGCGACGAACTGGTCACGCCCGAAGAAAAGACGCGGCGCGTCGGTGGCGTGTTCAGCTCCGTCGCGCGCAATTATGACGTGATGAACGACCTCATGTCGGGCGGCATGCACCGGCTGTGGAAGAATCGCTTCGTCGCCAGGGTCAAACCGCGCCCCGGCGAGCAAATTCTCGACATGGCCGGCGGCACCGGCGACGTGGCCTTCCGCATGGCCGCCAAGGGCGCGGAAATCATGGTCAGCGACATCAACGCCGACATGCTGGCGGTCGGCCAGCAGCGCGCCGAGAAGCTCGGTGTCGAAGGATTGCAGTGGCAGGTCGAGAATGCCGAGCGCCTGAGCTTCGCCGATGCCCGCTTCGACGCCTATACCATCGCCTTTGGAATCAGGAACGTCACCGACATCCGTGCCGCGCTGCATGAGGCGCACCGCGTGCTTAAGCGTGGCGGGCGCTTCTACTGCCTCGAATTTTCGACCAGCGAATGGCCCGGCTTCGGCCCGCTCTACGACCGCTATTCGAAACAGGTCATCCCGCGGCTTGGCAAGGCGGTCGCCGGCGACGAGGAAAGCTATCGCTACCTCGTCGAGTCGATCCGCCGCTTTCCCAAGATGGCGGAGTTTCGCGAGATGATCGGCGAGGCCGGGTTCAAGTCGACCAGCGTCGAGCCGATCATGGGCGGTTTGGTCGCGATTCACGGCGGCTGGAAGATTTGATGGCTGCGCACATCGAGCTCGACCGCTCCGAATGGAGCGTTCTCGGTTGACCACGTCGGTCACACATTTGTGGCGGCTGCTGCGCTGGGGCCGGACACTGGCC
>JALYQH010000216.1 GCA_030855945.1 Pseudomonadota bacterium
GCGAAGGGCTATTACGGCCGCCGCAAGAACACCATCCGCATTGCCCGCCAGGCCGTCGAGAAGGCCGGGCAATATGCCTATCGCGATCGCAAGGTTAAGAAGCGCAGCTTCCGTGCCTTGTGGATCCAGCGCATCAACGCCGCGGTTCGCGCCGAGGGGCTGACCTACGGCCAGTTCATCCACGCGCTCAAGCTTGCGAACATCGACCTCGACCGCAAGGTCCTGGCCGACATCGCGATGCACGAGGGTGCGGCGTTCAGCGCGATCATCGCCCAGGCGAAAGCGGCGCTTCCCAAGGAAGACGGCGCAAAGCAGGAAACTCGCGCCGCCTGAGGCAGCTTTACCTAAGCGACGCGAGGGGGCGTGGAAGGTCTAGCCTTCCGCGCCCTTTTGCTTAAGGGCTGCGTCGATGACCAACGGCGATCAAATCCTCGACCAAGTGGCAGCGGCCGCCGATCTCGGCGCGCTCGAAGCGGTGCGCATCGCGGCGCTCGGCAAGGCCGGGAGCGTGACCGCGCTGCTCAAGAGGTTGGGGCCGATGACGCCCGCAGAGCGGCTGGTCGAGGGGCCGCGGATCAACGCGCTTCGTGAAGCTGTGACGTCGGCCATTGCGGCAAGGAAAGCGGCGCTCGAGGGGGCCGAACTGGAACGGCGGCTGGCGACCGAGCGGCTCGATCTGTCGCTGCCGTCACGCGCGGTCCCGAAGGGGTCGGTGCATCCCGTCAGCCAAGTGATGGACGAACTCGCCGAGATTTTCGCCGACATGGGCTTCGCGGTCGCCGAAGGGCCGGAGATCGAAAACCAATGGCATAATTTCACCGCGCTCAACATGCCCGAGAGCCATCCGGCGCGGGCGATGCACGATACTTTCTATGCCGTGCCTGCCGAGGGCGAGGAGGCGAAGGTACTGCGCACGCACACGTCGCCGGTGCAGATCCGCACGATGATGAACTCGGCGCCGCCGATCCGGATCATCGCCCCGGGCCGCGTCTATCGCAGCGACAGCGACGCCACCCACACGCCGATGTTCCACCAGATCGAGGGGCTGGTGATCGACAAGGGCATCCACATGGGTCACCTCAAATGGACGCTGGAGACATTCCTCAAAGCCTTCTTCGAGCGCGACGATGTCGTGCTTCGGCTGCGGCCCTCCTACTTCCCCTTCACCGAGCCGTCGGCCGAGGTCGATGTCGGCTGGTCGATGGAGAAGGGCCGCCGCGTCGTCGGCGGATCCGAGGGATGGATGGAAGTGCTCGGCAGCGGAATGGTCCATCCGCGAGTGATCGCCGCTTGCGGGCTCGACCCCGACGAATGGCAAGGGTTCGCGTTCGGCACGGGGGTCGACCGGTTGGCGATGCTCAAATATGGCATGGACGATCTGCGCCCTTTCTTCGACGGCGATCTCAGGTGGATGAAGCATTACGGCTTCAATTTCCTGGACGTTCCCACGCTGAGCGGCGGAGTGGGCGCATGAAATTCTCGCTTAGCTGGCTCAAGCAGCACCTCGACACCGGTGCCGACGCCAATACCGTTGCGGAAACGCTGACGCGGGTTGGGCTGGAGGTCGAAGGGGTTCACAATCCGGCCGAGGCGCTGGCACCGTTCAAAGTCGCCAAGGTGCTAACCGCCGAACCGCATCCGCAGGCCGACAAATTGCAGGTCCTGAGCGTCGACGCCGGCGATGGCCCGATGCAAGTGGTCTGCGGCGCGCCGAATGCCCGTGCCGGAATGGTCGGCGTGTTCGGCGGGCCGGGGACCTATGTTCCGGGCAGCGACATGACCCTCAAGCAGGCGAGCATCCGCGGGGTCGAATCCAACGGCATGATGTGCTCGTCGCGCGAGCTCGAGCTTGGGGACGACCATGAGGGAATCATCGAGCTTCCCGCCGACGCGCCGGTGGGGACGAGCTTCGCCGATTACGCGGGGCTCGACGATGCCGTGTTCGACGTTGCGATCACACCCAATCGCCAGGATTGCATGGGCGTCCGCGGAATCGCACGCGATCTTGCTGCGGCCGGGCTGGGCACGCTGAAACCGCTCGATGTGCCCGTCATCGAGGTCAGCTTCGAGAATCCGGTCGAGATTCGCATCGAGGACGCCGATGGCTGTCCGGCTTTCTATGGCCGCACCGTTCGCGGGCTGACCAATGGCCCGAGCCCGGAATGGATGCAGCGGCGGCTGAAGGCGGCAGGGCAGCGTACGATCTCGGCCCTGGTCGATATTACGAACTACGTCATGCTCGACCTCGGCCGGCCTGCTCACGCCTATGATATCACACAGCTCGAGGGAGCGGTCGTCGCGCGGCGTGCGCGCGAGGGCGAAACGGTGCTGGCGCTCAACGAGAAGGAATATGCGCTCGACCCATCGATGACCGTGATCGCCGACGCTGCTCAGGTCCACGACATCGGCGGAATCATGGGCGGCGAGCATAGCGGCGTCAGCGGCACGACCACCGATACCCTGCTCGAAATCGCTTATTTCACTCCCGAACGGATCGCCCGCACGGGCCAGGCGCTAGCGCTCACCAGCGACGCGCGAAGCCGCTTCGAGCGCGGGGTCGACCCGGCGTTTCTCGACGACGGGATCGCCATTCTGACCGGCCTGATCCTCGACATTTGCGGCGGCGAGGCAAGCCGGGCAACCCGCGCCGGCGAGCCGCCGGTCGAGGCGAAGCGCGTGCCGTTCGACCCGGCGCGAACGCTTGCGCTCGGCGGAATCGACCTGCCGGCCGACAAGCAGGAAGCGATCCTGACCGCGCTCGGCTTTCGGATCGAGGACGGCGAGGCGGTCGTCCCGAGCTGGCGTCGTGACGTCGACGGCCCGGCCGATCTAGTCGAGGAAGTGGTGCGGATCGTCGGCTATGACGCGATCCCTTCGACCCCATTGCCGCGCGCTGATGGCGTGGCGCGGCCGACCGCCACGCGCGCCCAGCTCGCCGAGCGGAAAGTCCGCCGCGCGGCCGCAGCACGCGGGCTCGACGAAGCGATCAACTGGAGCTTCATCGGCGAGAAAGAAGCGGAGCTGTTCGGCCGCGCGGCGCACATTCTCGCCAATCCGATCAGCGAGGAGATGAGGCATATGCGGCCCTCGCTCATCCCCGGCCTCGCCGCAGCGGCGCGGCGAAACATCGATCGCGGCGCAAGCAGCGTGCGCCTATTCGAGATCGGGCGGCGCTATCTTGCCACCGGCGAGCGGCCGACCGTGACCGTATTGCTGGCGGGCGACAAAAATGAGCGCCACTGGCAGTCGGGCAAGGCCGAGGGTTTCGATGCGTTCGACGCGAAGGCCGAGGCGCTGGCGCTGCTGGAAGCTGCCGGAGCACCCATCGCCAACCTTTCCTTGTCGATGGATGCGGGGCCGACCTGGCATCCGGGGCGCTCGGCCACGCTTGGGCTCGGCCCGAAGACGATCGTCGCGGCGTTTGGCGAGCTTCATCCGCGCGTCGCCAAGGCCCTTGCCGCGCCGCCGGGGACGGTCGTCGCCGAAATCTATCTCGATGCAATCCCCGCGCCGCGTCGTTCGGAACGTACGCGCCCCGCCTTCACGCCGCCCGCCCTGCAATCCGTCACTCGCGATTTCGCGTTTCTCGTCCCGCCCGATCTCGCCGCCGACGCGTTGGTTCGCGCCATTCGCGGTGCAGACAAGACCGCGACCAGCGCGGCACGGCTGTTCGACCGCTTCGAAGGCGAGCATGGGCTTAGCCTCGCCGTCGAAGTGACGCTGCAGCCAGGCGACAAGAGCTTTACCGAAGCCGAGATTGCCGAGATTTCGGCGAAGATCGTCAGCGCGGCGGCCAAATTGGGCGCGACGCTCAGGAATTGAGCGCGTTGATCGCCGCGTGGACGCGGGCCTCGACCTCGCCGCGCTTTAGGCCCGACGGGATGATCTCGCCGACCTTGAAGCGGATCGTGCCCGGCCGTTTGACGAAGCCGCGCGGCCACACGCGCGCGCTGTCGTGCGCGACCGGAACCACCGGCAGCCCGAGAATTCGATAAAGTCCGGCGAAACCAGCGCGCAGCGGCGGCGCTTCACCGAGGGCGACGCGCGTTCCTTCAGGAAAAATGATCACCGGACGCCCCTGCTTCGCGGCGGCCTTGGCCTCGACCATCATCTCGCGCAGCGCCTTCGCGCCGGCGTCGCGGTCGACGCCGATGACGCCATAGGTGCGCGCTGCCCGCCCCCACAAAGGCAATTGGCTAAGCTCGCGCTTCATCACCACCACCGGGGAACGAGCAAAGCGCAGCGTGTCGATCGCTTCGACCATCGCCTGATGCTTGACCGCGATCAGATAGGGGCCGTCGGGAATGGCGCCGTCCCAGACGAAGCGGATGCCGAGGACGTTTCGCACCAGCCAATGGTGGAAATTGGCCCAGCTGCTCACCCAACGGCTAACCGGCGCGGTGCCGAAGGGCGTCACCGCCATGATGATGAAGATGTAGATGATCGTGCCGGTGTAAAAGATCAGCGCGAACAGTACTGAGCGCAGCGCCGCCACTACAGGTCGACCAGCACGCTGAGCCGCCGCAGGATATATTTATTATATTCGGCGAACAGGGTCTTTAGCCGCGGCTCGGTGCGGACAGCGTCGGATACCACCGTATATTCGTCCCCGAGCGTGTGACGAAATTCGTAGCGCGCCCGGCGCATGTGCCAGTCGCTCGTCACCACGCGCACGCTCTTATAACCGTGACGGTCGAGCCAGCGCTTGGTTTCCTCGGCATTCGAGCGCGTATCGACCGATTCCGAGCCAAGATCGACACAGCAGGCGGCGAGCCCCGGCTTGCCGCCAAGACGCCGCATCAAATCCTCCTTGCGCACCGACGGGTCGGCGCCGGCAATCAGCAGCCTTTTGCCCTTGCCCTCGGCGAGCAGCCGAGCGGCCTGCTCGATCCGCCCTTCGCCCCCGGTCAGCGCGACGATCGCGTCCGTCGCGCGCGCGGTCGCCTCGGCCGGCTTGCCGAGCGTCACCGCGAACGCGGCGAAGCCGAGCAGCCACAGGATCAGCAGGAAAGAGGCCAAGCGAGCGATCATAGTTGGGCGCGCAATGCCCCAAGCACGGTGGCGCGCGCAACCAGCGTGGCAAGGATGGCGGCCAGGATCGGCAGGCTGGAGAGGATCAGGAAGTCGCCCGCCGACAGCAGGCTGCCGTTGGTCCAGTCGCCCAGCGCACCGATGCCGCCGGTGGCGACGAGCAACAGGATCAGCGCGGCGAGCAGGCCGCCGCACACTCCGCCGAGCAACGCGTCGAGCGCGATCTTGCGCTGGAACAGGCGAGTGACCTGCAAGTCGGTCGCGCCGATGCCGTGCATCACCTCGATCGTCGCGCGGTGGGTGTCGAGCGCGCTGCGCGTCGCCAGCACCACCGCGGCCGCGGTGGCGAAGGCAATCAGCGCGACCAGCGCTCCGGCCACCAGCATCAGCG
>JALYQH010000217.1 GCA_030855945.1 Pseudomonadota bacterium
GGTTAGACCCTTGAGCGAGGTGATCGTGCCGCCGGCTAGCGAACCATAAGGCGCGCCGCCATAAAGGACCGGCTGCACCACCATCGACGCGAGGGCGCCCGGATCGCGCATCGTGACGCCGAGCGAATCGACTGCTCGGGTGCGCTGGCGCTCGACTTCGTCGGTTGGGAAGAGGGCATTCTGGACGATGTCTGCGAGTACGCGGCCGGCTGCTTCGAGGTTGGTCGCAGGAGCGGAGACCGACACGGAGATGCCGTCGGGCCCGGCGCCGCTGGCGATCGACGCGCCGAGCGATTCGAGCTCGGTCGCAATCTGTTGCGCCGAACGAGTCGCCGTCCCGCGGGTGGCCAGATCCGCGGCGAGCGTTGCGAGCCCTGCCTTGCCCCGCGGGTCAGTCGCCGCCCCGCCCCGGAACACCATCGTCATGGTTGCGATTGGCACATTGCCGGTGCGAGCGGTGACCAGGGTCATGCCATTGGCCAATCTGCTTTCCGCGATGACCGGCGGCGTCACCGCGACCGCAGCGCCAGGGGCGGGCGGCTGCTGACGCCGGTCTTCGGGCGCGAGCGCATTGGCCGGCCTGGTCGCGGGCGGAACGGAGGCGAAGACAGGCAGCGGCTTCGGATTGGCCCAGCTGTCGCCGGTCTGCCCAGCCGGGCGATCCTTATCGTTGACATAACGGATCGCGACGCGGCTGTTCGGCGCCAGATATTTGCGCGCGACGCGCCGTATGTCGGCCGCCGACACTCGTTGGATCGCGGCCAATTCCTTGTCGGGTGCACGCGGATCGCCGGTGCGGACCAACGCTTCGCCGAGCGCGAAGGCGCGGCCCTGGGACGTCTCGCGCTGCCGTAACGCATCCGCAATCAGCTCGTTCTTGGCCTCGACCAATTCCGCCGCGGTGACCGGGGCAGAGCGCAGCCGCTCCAGCTCGGCCGCCAGCGCGGCCTCGGCGTCGGTGACGGATTTGCCGCCGGCCAGGATCACGATCGGCGCGTAGAAGCCGGATTCTTCGGTGTCGACCAGATTGCCCGACACGCTGGTCGCCAATCCTTTCTGGACCAGACCCTGGTAGAGCCGGCTGTTATTGCCTCGGCTAAGGATCGCGTTCAGCACGCTCAGAACGGGCGTGTCCGGGTGGGCCGAGCCGGGCGTCTGCCAGAGCGACGCCGCTACGGGCAGCGGCACGTTTGGAGCATAAGCGGTGACGAGCCGCTCACGGGTGCGCGGCGCATCGCGCTCTTTAATGGCGAGCGAGGTTTTGCGCGGCCGCGCCGGGATCGCGCTGAAGTAGCTGTCGACCCAGCGTGACAGCTGTGCCTCGTCGAAATTGCCGGCAACAATCAGGGTCGCGGTGTCCGGGCCATAAAACGCCTCGTGAAACGCGCGCGCATCTTCCAGCTTGGCCGCCTCCAGATCGGCAATGCTGCCGATCGTCGGCCGGCGGTGAGGCGTCCGGTCCCACGCGTTCTCGGTCAGAACGAATGCGCCTAGCCGGCCGTAAGGCGGCGCGAGCACGCGCTGGCGCAGCTCTTCCTTGACGACATTGCGCTCATTTTCGAACACTTCGGCATCAACCACGGGTCGCGCCATACGCTCCGCATGCGTCCAGAGCATCGTTTCGAGATAGCGCGCCGGCACCGTCTCATAATAATTGGTGCGGTCCCAACTGGTCGAGGCGTTGCGGACACCGCCAACATCCTCGGTCAGCTTATTGATCATGTTGTAGGGCATGTTCACGGTCTTGCGCGACAAGATATGTTCGAACAGGTGCGCGAAGCCGGAGCGGCCGGCCGGATCGTGCTTGGCGCCGACCTCGTACCAGAGCGAGACCGAGACGTTGGGCGTGGTGGTATCGCGGAGCGTATAGACGGTGAGGCCGTTCCTGAGCTTGCGCGCCTTGTAGGCGAGCGGAGGAACGCTCAGCCGCGCCGGTGCGCTTGCGCCTTGAGCGACCGCGGCGGGTGCGGCCCCTGCAGACAATCCGATCGTCGCAGCGGCGGCCAGTAAACCCAGTTTCGTGCTCATCCCTCATCCCCTCAATTTTCGAATTGATCCCCACCGCGTAGAGACATGCGGCCTGATGGGGTAGAGGATATGCCCGAACCGCTTCCGTTTGCAGATCGCAAATGTCGTTTCGTCGAAGCATTTAATCCGACAGCGCAAGGCTCCCGAACGATCCATCGATGCGACCTGGCAGCGCATCGGATCACTGCCCGACACCTTCTCACCGCAAAAATGTGCCAACGACCTCACAAACTCTGGCTACGCTTCAACATAAGTGAAAACGACTCTCGGCCATGAAGGCACTTCGGCTCAACTTCGCCGCAAGCGCAACATCGCGAAGCCGTGTGCTCGTTGGGGGTCAGTGCTCACTGATCGCTTTCCAGCATTGCGAACACTCAGAGTAACTGCGAAACGTCGTCGATGAAGCCTAGTCAAGACGGCCATCCGCCCATGGCTACCGAGCTCGACCGGGGAGCCACGGCGGATCCTGGTGAACACGCCATAGGAACAAGGCCCGTTGCGCGGTTCATCCCGCCTTATCCGGTACGCGGAGCGGGGCCTGTGTCAATTTGGCGAGGCTTTTTTGGAGAGCGGGCGCGGACTGCCGTCTATGGCTGGTCCGAAGCAGCGTTCCGATTGCCGTACATGCGGCGAAAAGTGCTCGGCTATACCGTCCATATCCCGCTCGATCCGGAACTGGTGCAGCAGGTGCTGCTCGACAAGGCTGCCGCATACGCCAAGCCGGACATCGTCAAGGGCCTGCTGGACCCAATCATCGGCCGCGGTCTGCTGACCTCAGACGCGAAACTCTGGCGCGAACAACGTCGGATCGTCGCCGCCAGCTTCACACCCCCGGCGGTCGATGCGCTGGTGCCGGTTTTTGCCGGCGCCGCGGAAACGACGATGCGGGCCTGGGGCAGTGGAATGATCGTTGATGTGGCCTCGCAAGCCACCGCTACCACCATGCGCGTGATCGCGGACGCTTTATTCGGAGGCGAACCGCGACTGACCAGCAAGGAATCGA
>JALYQH010000234.1 GCA_030855945.1 Pseudomonadota bacterium
TTCGGCTTCTTCGGGGTGGTCGTGTACACCCGGGTGCAGACGCCGCGCTTTTGCGGGTTCTGCTCCATCGCAGGGACCTTGGACTTGGCCTTCTGCGGGTCGCGACCCTTGCGGATCAGCTGGTTAATCGTCGGCATGAAGCCTTCACCTTTCTGTGCCGGAGAATGTCCGGCGGTTACTTTGCCCGAACGAAAAAGCGCGAATTCCGGAAAACCTCGCGGTCCCGGCCTTCACGTCGTCGAGCAATGTTCAGCTCTTGTCCGACCGGGGCGACAGAATCGCGGGCCCGCCGGACGAGTGGGCCAATAGGGCGATTGGGGTTTCAGGTCAACGGGCGGCGGGCTTCACCACTTCGCCGCGCGCCATCACGAACGCGACGCGCTTAAGGATGGTGACGTCGGCAAGCGGATCGCCGGCCACCGCGATGATGTCGGCGCTCTTGCCCGGCTCGATCGTGCCGATTTCCGCGCTGAGCCCGAGCAGGTCGGCGGCGTTGACGGTCGCCGCCTTGATCGCCTCGGCCGGGCTCATGCCGTACTTCACCATCAGTTCGAACTCGTCGGCGTTGCGGCCGTGCTTGCTGACCCCCGCGTCGGTGCCGAAGGCGATCTTGACGCCGCGGGGTGAGCTTTGGCGAGCGACTGGCCGGTGATGCCGATGCGCCAGTCGATCTGCTTGCGCACCTCCGGCCGATAGGCGTTGGGATTGGCGGCGATTCGCTCGAGGTAGCCGTTCACGGTCGACAGGGTCGGCACGTAATACGTGCCGTTCTTCTTCATCAGCGCGATCACCTCCGCATCCATGACCGTGCCATGCTCGATCGAGTCCGCGCCGGCGCGAAGAGCGAGCTTGATTCCGTCGGCGCCGTGGGCATGGACTGCGACCTTGCGGCCGTAGGCGTGAGCAGTCTCGACCAGCGCGCGCGCTTCCGCCTCCAGCATCCTGGTCGCAAGGCCAGTGCCGCTGTTGACCCCTCCGGTGGTGGCGAATTTGATTACGTCGGCGCCGCGGCCGATCTGATTGCGCACGACCTTGCGGCAGTCGTCGGCGCCGTCGCAAAGATTCTCGGGCGCGGGCAGCCGCTCGGTGAGCTCGTCGCTGATGCCGTTGCGGATATCCATATGCCCGCCAGTGGTGGAGATGGACCGGCCGGCATCGACGATGCGCGGTCCCTGCGTCCAGCCGCGGCCAATTGCGTCGCGAAGCGCCATGGTCGACCCTGAATCGCCAAGATTGCGAACCGTGGTGAACCCCGCGCGGAGCGTCTTCATCCCGTTCCACTGGGTTTCAAGCGCGCCGAGCTCGTCGCTCTCGCTGATCGCCGCGGCTGCGCCCTCAAGCCCGGCCCGGTCGGTGGCGAGGTGAACGTGACTGTCGATGAGCCCGGGCAGGACGGTCTTGTCCCGCAGATCGATGAGCTCCGCGCCAGCGGGAGGGGCAATAAGGCCGCCCTGCACCGAGACGATGCGCCCGCCATCGACGATGATGGTCGAGGGCCCGAGCACCGGCTGCCCCGGCACCGCGATCAGCCGCCCGGCGTGGATGTAGGCCGGAGCCGCCACGGCGGCCGCTGCCAGCGACAGCATCGAGCACCCCAAGGCAAGCTTGATCGTGGTCCGCATCACAGTCCCCTTTGATCGGGAACCTTAAGGGCAATGCGGCAGCCTGCAACTATCGCGTCGGCAGCAAACGAATAAAGCGTAAGCGGCGCTTCCCGCGTCAGATCAGCAAAGTATCCGGCGACTGGACGTTCCAGTCGGTAGGGACGAACGCGGATGCGTTGGCGGCATTGTCGAAGAAACCGCCGTTGGCGGCGCCGAGCCAGTCGGTCATCCGGCCGTCGTCGTGGCGCCACAGGATGTCGTCGCGGCCGTCGCCGTTATAGTCGCCGATGTCGGCAACGTTCCACTGGGTAGGAACGACGGTCGAGCCATTGGCGGCATTGTCGAAATAGCCGCCGTTGCTGGCGCCGAGCCAGTTGGTCATCCGGCCATCGTCGTGACGCCACAGGATGTCATCGCGCCCGTCGCCGTTGAAGTCGCCGGTGCCG
>JALYQH010000255.1 GCA_030855945.1 Pseudomonadota bacterium
ATGAGGAGAAATAATGCCCCGACTGATCGTGATTTCAAACCGGGTCAAACCTCCCTCAGGCGAGGGACCCGCCGCGAATCAGGGCGGACTTGCGGTCGCGCTTTCGGCTTCGCTGCGCGAAAGCAACGGCCTATGGTTCGGCTGGTCGGGCGACCAGACCGAAACCTTCTCCGGCCACATCAGTTTCCAGCGATCCGACGACGTCACCACCGCGACGGTCGACCTCGAAGAGCAGGACGTCGAGGAATATTATAACGGTTTCGCCAACCGCACGCTGTGGCCGCTGTTCCATTACCGCATCGACCTCGCCGAATTCGAGCGTGGGTTCGAAGGCGGCTACGAGCGCGTCAACGCCCGCTTCGCCGACACGGTGGTGCCGCTGATCGCGCCCGACGACATGGTATGGGTGCAGGACTATCATCTCATCCCGCTCGGCCGGCTCCTGCGCGAGCGCGGCTGCCGCAACCGGATCGGCTTCTTCCTCCACATCCCATGGCCGCCAATGCGGCTGCTACTGTCGCTTCCCAGCCACAAGGCGCTGGTCGAGGCTATGTTCGATTATGATCTGATCGGCTTCCATACGGAGGATTGGACCGAATCCTTTCTCGATTACGTCCGTGCCCAAATGGATGCCGACATCGGGGCGGATGGAACAATCCGCTGGGGCGACCGGACGGTACGGGTGATCACCTGCCCCATCGGCATCGATGCCAAACAGTTCAGTGCCGCCGCGACCGGCCCGCTAGCCCGCAAAATCTGCAAGGAGATGGTTGCCAGCGCCAATGACCGCTCGATGATCGTCGGCGTCGACCGGCTCGATTATTCCAAGGGACTCCAGGAACGCTTCCTCGGTTACGAGCGCTTCCTTGCCGCTCATCCGGACATGCACGGCCAGGTTTTCCTGCTCCAGATCGCGCCGCCGTCGCGCGCCGACGTCCAAAGCTACCAGGAGATTCGCGCCACCCTCGACGGCCTCAGCGGCCGCATCAACGGCGAGTTCGCCGATGCCCGCTGGGTTCCGATCCGCTACGTCAACAAGGGCTATCCGCGCGAGGAGCTTGCCGGCATTTATCGCGCGGCCGAAGTCGGACTGGTGACTCCGCTCCGCGACGGCATGAACCTCGTCGCCAAGGAATATGTCGCGGCGCAGGATCCCGAGAATCCGGGCGTCCTGATCTTGTCGAAGTTCGCCGGCGCGGCCGACCAGTTGAAGGACGCCTTGCTGATCAATCCCCACAGCCCGGAAGAAATCGCGGATGCGATCGAGCGGGCGCTCGCGATGCCATTGGACGAACGCAAACGGCGGTGGAGGGCGATGATGGACAATGTCCTGGAGCAGGACGTGTCGTGGTGGCGAAAAGCCTTCACCGACGCCCTCTCCGCCGCGCCGACGGAATCGCCAGGCGACGCGCATCTGCCCGCAATTCCGCTGAGCAACCGCGTTTGAATGCCGGTCCAGCTTTCCTCCCGCCCGATGCTCGCGCCGCCCTCCGACATCCTCGAAAACGCAGCCCTGTTCCTCGATTTCGACGGAACGCTGGTGGATATTGCCGCGACTCCCGATGCCGTGGTCGTCGATCGAGCGATCCACGACTTGCTTGCCCTGCTCCTGGAGCGGCACCGCGGAGCGGTCGCCATCATCAGCGGCCGCTCGATCGCGCAACTGGACGATCTCCTCGGCGAGAGCGCTCGGCGCGTGGCGCTGTCCGGTAGTCACGGAGTCGAGCGGCGCGAGGGCGGAATAGTGACCCGGCCCGAACGCCCTCCCGAACTGGACGAGGCGCAGGGCCGGTTTCATTCTATCGTGCAGCAACATGACGGCGTGGTGGTGGAGGCCAAAAGCTATGGCGTCGCGCTTCACTATCGCTTGGCCCCGCAGTTCGCCGCCGAGGCCCGATCGGAGGCAGCCAGGCTCGCCGCCGAACTCGGCCTGCTGTTGCAGGAAGGCAAGATGATGGTCGAGCTACGCACGCCGGGAGACGATAAGGGCATGGCCCTGCGAAAATTGATGCAGTGCGACGTGATGAACGGACGTCGTCCGATCTTCCTCGGCGACGACGTCACGGACGAGGTCGCGTTTCTCGCCGCGCGCCATCTGGGCGGGCACGCCATCCTGGTCGGTCCGCCACGCGAGACGAACGCCGATTTCGCCTTGCCGAGCCCCGCCGCCGCGCGTGACTGGCTGACGGAGGGGCCGCAATGACCGCGACGCTCGACCTGTGGCCAATCGGCAATTGCCAGGTGTCCGCGCTGGTCGACCGCGCCGGGCGCTTTTCCTGGGGCTGCGTGCCGCGTGTCGACGGAGACCCCGCCTTTTGCTCGTTGCTTGACGACAACCCTCGCTCCGCCGAAGGCGCGCGCGGTTTCTGGGAAATCGACCTCGAGGCGAGCAGTTCGACCGAGCAGCACTACGTCCGTAACACCCCCATCCTCGTCACGCGCCACGAAGACGGCCTCGGCAACGCGGTCGAAGTCGTCGATTTCTGTCCGCGCTACAGCCAGCATGGCCGAACCTACCGCCCGGTCGCCTTCGTCCGCATCGTCAGGCCGGTCGCCGGCAGCCCCCGCGTCCGGATCAGGCTTCGGCCGGCGCGCGACTGGGGTTCGGCCGACGCCGGCCG
>JALYQH010000239.1 GCA_030855945.1 Pseudomonadota bacterium
CGCCGGCCCGGTTGACCGCGCGGGGATAAAGTTCGCCGAACAAGGCGTCCATGCTTTGCTGCCAGCTGAACTGCTGGGCGTGCCGCCACGAGGCCTCGGCCATCGCGCGGTGGTCGCCGCGCCACACGTCGACCAGGTTCTGCGCCATCGCGCCGGCATCGTCGACCGGGCCGACACGGCCGATCTTGGGCGTCACCCGGTCGACCATGGCCCCGGCGGCGACCCCCACCACTGGCAGCCCCGAGGCCTGCGCCTCGATCACCGAAATGCCGAACGTCTCATTGGCCATGCCCGACGCGTAAATATCGGCGCTCGCCAGCCAGCGGGCGAGGTCGGAGCGGTCGCGGAGATAGCCGGGGAGCAGTGCGCGCTTTCCGGCAAGCAATTCGGTCAGCGGCTGCCGCGTCGGCCCCTCGCCGAGCAGCACCAGCATCGCGCGCATAGATTCGGGCAGGCGGAGGAAGGCGTCGACGACGGTCTCCGCGCGCTTCTCGCTGTCGAGGCGACCGGCATAGATGATCAGCGGCTGGTCGTCGGAGAGACCCAGCGATGCCCGCAGCGCCGGGCAGCGCTTGGCTGGGCCGAACTCGCCAAGCTCGACCCCGAGGGGGACGACATCGACCGGACCGACACCGAGCGAGCGCAGCTTGGCTGCGCCGCCATTCTCGCTCATCGCGAACACCGCGTCGAACCGGCGGTAAAGGCTGGCGGCATAGCGGTAGGAAATGCGGCCGGCGGCGGCGGCGAGCGGCGCGCCGATCATCTTGGCCAGCGTGCGCTCAACGTAGACGGTGGGAAAGTCGGTGCAATAAGCCGCCACCAGCGCGGTTCCCGGGTTGCGGCGGCGGTAGGCGACGGCCGACCACGGCAGATTATAGGCGTCCTGGCATTCGATCAGGTCGGGGCGATGTTCCTCAAGCGCGTTTCGAACCGCGCGGTTGCGGAGCAGCAAGCGGTAATTGGGGCTTCCGGGGACTCGCGGGGAGGCGACGGTGATCGTAATCGCCCGCCCGTCTTCCTCGACGATGGTGCGGTCGGTGCGGCCAGGGATGATGATCAAATGGCGGTGCGCGCTATGGTCAAGGATGTGGCGGCGCTTGCGGCGGATGTAGGTGCCCACGCCGCCGCCGCGCGCCGACCAGCTTTGGGTCAGGTCACAGTAGAGCGCTCCATCGGGAAGCGGGCCGAACGGGTCGTCGCGCGCCATCGTCGTTCAACCCGCGACCGCTGCCGAAGTGCCGCGCGCCGCGATGCGGGCCGCTGTCGGAATATTTGACGATCGCGCGGCGGCGGCAAATAAATGGCAAATAGTTTTTCGCAGTTTTCCAGAACTTTTTTGAGTTGGCACGCCGGTTGCAATAAGTAGTGGGTCCACTTGGTTCCACGACCAAATCAAAGGGCGGTGAAGCGGTTTTCTGGTCCCGCTTGCCGCCCTTTCATTTTCAGGAGTGCCGGGCAACGGCTAGACCGCCGGTTCGCCGACCAATTGCTTCAGCTCGCCGCTTTCGAACATTTCCATCATGATGTCCGATCCGCCGACGAACTCGCCCTTCACGTAAAGCTGTGGCACGGTTGGCCAGTCGCTATATTCCTTGATCCCCTGGCGGACCTCCTGGTCCTGGAGCACGTCGACGGTTTCGAACGGCGACCCAAGATGTTCGAGGATCGCGATCGCCCGGCTCGAGAAGCCACATTGCGGGAACAGCGGCGTTCCCTTCATGAACAGCAAAATGTCATTGGCCTTGACGAGCGCTTCGATGCGCCCTTGCACGTCGGTCATTGATGATCTCCCGAAGGCACCGCGGTCTCTAACTGCAGTGCGTGAAGTTCGCCCCCCATTCGCCCCCCCAAAGCGGCGTAGACCGCCTGATGCTGGCGGACCCGGCTCATTCCCGCGAAGCTCGCCGAAACGACGCGCGCGGCATAATGGTCGCCGTCGCCGCGAAGATCGGTGATGCTGACTTGAGCGTCGGGGATCGCGGCGCGGATCAGCGCTTCAATCTCGCTTGCCGCCATCGCCATCAGTCCTGGGCTTCCATCAACTGGCGCCGAGCCTCGACCATCTTATGCCCGAGCGCGGCGCGAATGCGCTCGTCGTCGATGTCGACTTCGGCCGAGGTCAGGTCGCCGAGCAGTTTGCGGATCACGTCCTCGTCGCCGGCCTCCTCGAAATCGGCGCGAATGACGTCCTTGGCGTAGGAAGCAGCCTCCGCTTCGCTCAGCCCCATCAGGCCCGCCGCCCATTCTCCAAGCAGGCGGTTGCGCCGCGCGAGGACCCGAAATTGCAATTCCTCGTCGCGCGCGAACTTGGCTTCGAACGCGCGCTCGCGGTCGTCGAACTGGGTCATGAAAGATTGTCCTCAAGCTGCCGTTTCACCCGAGATAGGCGGTGCGAGCGCTTGAGGCAACGAGGCCCGGCTTATTGCGCGGGCAGGACGATCGGTTCGAGGAACACGCCGCCGGCCTCACCGGCCAGCGCCCAGCGGATCTGCGCCGGGAAATCGCCGTAGCGATCGACGCGAAGCGCGACATATTCGCCGATTTTGAGCATTTCGTCCGACTGGATCCGAAAGCCGCCGCCGGACAGGTCGAGCACCACGACCGACGACTGGCGGCCCCCGCCATCGACCAAAATGGCATTGTGGCGCCCTTCGACCCGCGGTGCCCGCTTGATATGACCATGTTCCCGGCGCAAGACGTCCTCCTTTTACGAGGATGGTATAGCGCGGGTTCGTTAATAGTTTGTCCATTTCGGACCGGATGCCGCGACATGTCAATCAAGCGTCACCACCAGCTTTCCGATGACCGTCCTTGCTGCAAGCGCGGCGATGGCCTCGCCACCGCGCACCAGCGGGTAGGTCGCGCTGACGCGGGGGCCAATCTTTCCTTCGTCCCACAGCCGGAACAAGGTCGCGACATGGGCGGCGTTGGCGGCGGGATCGCGCGCCGCAAATGCGCCCCAGAAGACGCCGCACACGTCGCAGCTTTTGAGCAAGGTGACATTGAGCGGCAGCTTTGGGATTCCGGCCGGGAAACCGACGACTAGGTAGCGCCCTTCCCAGGCGATGGCGCGCAGGGCGGGCTCGGCGTAGTCGCCGCCGACGGGGTCGTAGATGACGTTGGCGCCTACCGGGCCGACCGCATCCTTGAACAGCTTGGCGAGCGCCTTTTGCCCATCCTTGTCGAACGGGCCGAGCGGATAGACGATGGTGTCGTCCGCGCCGGCATCGCTCGCCGCGCGCGCCTTTTCCTCGGACGAGACGGCGGCGACAACCCGCGCTCCGCGCGCCTTGCCAAGCTCGATCGCCGCAAGCCCGACCCCGCCGGCGGCGCCGAGGATCAAAAGCGTCTCGCCCGCTTGAAGCCGGCCTCGGTCGTAGAGCGCGTGGATCGAGGTCGCGTAGGTTAGAAGCAAGGCAGCGCCGTCGGTGAAACTGCGGCTGGTTGGGAGCGGGATCGCCGCCTTGGCGGGGATGACGATCTTCTCCGCCAGCCCGCCGAACCCGGGAACGGCGATCAGCCGGTCGCCGATGCTCCAGCCGGAAACCCCCTCCCCGACCGCCTCGACCTCGCCGGCAATTTCGCCGCCCGGCGCGAACGGCCGCGGCGGGCGCATCTGATATTTGTCCTCGATGATCAGCACATCGGGAAAATTGATCGCCGCGGCGCGGACGCGGACGAGCAGCTCGCCGGGGCCGGCGACGGGATCGGGGACGTCGGTCAGGCGGAGGGTTTCAGGGCCGCCTGAGGCGTGGGAGAGCAGGGCACGCATCGAGTTTCCTTTCGTCGTCCCGGACTTGATCCGGAATCCGCCTTATTCTGCGGCCTAGCAAGAAAGGCAGGCCCCGGGTCAAGCCCGGGTTGGCCACTCATTCCTACGGTGCGCGTCTACTCCGCCGCCGCCGGAAATTGCGGAAGCTTGGCAATATCGGCCGGCTCGTGCTGGATGATCACCTTAGCCTTCAGATTGGCGGCGAGGCGATCGAAGCGGTCGTGCGAGGCAAGCGTGTCAGCGCGGCTGGTATTGAACCCCGGCACGCCGCGGTTCGCGACCTGTTCGGTGAAATGATATTGGTCGCCGCTGAGCAACACCGGACCGGAAGCAAGGCGGACCAGCAAGGCAAAATGGCCCGGCGTGTGGCCCGGCATGGCGACCATCACCACTCGCCCGTCGTGAAAAAAATCGACGTCGCCGCGCGCATCAATGATCTTGGCGCCGCCCTTGATCCATGGCGCGAGCAGTTCGGGCTGGAGCCCCGGAGCGGGCGGAACGGCGCGCAAGGCGGCGATATCGGCCGCCCCAATTACGAGCTGGGCCTTGGGGAACCGCGCCGACTGGCCGATGTGGTCGGCGTGAAAGTGGCTGATTCCGACATATTTGATCTGATCGGGCCGCACGCCGAGCTGCGCCAGTTGATCGAGAAGCGTGCGCTTGAGGCTGATCGTCTGCGCCGAACTGTCCTCGGGTGTGGTGAATTTCTCGGCGACCCCGGTATCCCACAGCAGATATTGGTCGCCGTGGCGGATGAGGTAGCAACTCGATGTCAGGCGCTTGGGTTGCCCGGACGGATAGGCCATCGTGTCCGAGAAAAAGGCGTTATAATCCTTGATCAGGAAATCGCCGCAATCGAGGCGGGTCAGCGTGAGCTTGGCCGGAGCCTGGGCGGCAGCCGGCGCGGACGCGGCAAGAGTGGCCGTCACGGCGGCAAGAAATAGGGACTTCATCGGCTTCGTCCTTCTCAAGCTTTCCGAAAGGAAGAGAGACTCATTCGGCGTAATTCGCGGTCGTCTTGATCCGCACCTCTTCGGCGGTGACGCCCGGCGCGGCTTCGACCAGCCGGAAGGGCGAACCATGGTCCGCGCGTTCGAACACCGCGAGGTCGGTGATCACCATGTCGACGACATTCTTGCCGGTCAGCGGCAGCGTGCAGGCGGGGATGAACTTGGGGTCGCCGTTCTTGGACGTATGCTCCATCACGACGATGATCCGCTTGACCCCGGCGACGAGATCCATCGCCCCGCCCATGCCCTTGATCATCTTGCCCGGGATCATCCAGTTGGCGATGTCGCCGCCCTCGCTGACCTCCATCGCGCCCAGCACGGTCAAGTCGATATGACCGCCGCGGATCATTGCGAAGCTGTCCGACGAGGAGAAATAGGAGGAGGACGGAAGCTCGCTGATCGTCTGCTTGCCCGCGTTGATGAGGTCGGCGTCGACCTCGTCCGGGTAAGGAAATGGCCCGATCCCGAGCATTCCGTTCTCCGACTGCAGCGTGACCGTCATGCCGGCCGGGATGTTGTTCGCGACCAGCGTCGGAATGCCGATTCCCAGGTTGACGTAATAGCCGTCCTTCAGCTCGCGCGCCGCCCTGGCGGCCATTTCATCGCGGGTCCACGACATCTCAGCGGCCCGTCATATCGGCCGGCAACGGACGGCCGGGGCCTTCCGCCTGCCAGAAGATCGACTGGACCGTCCAGCGGCCGTTTTGCCGGACCAGTTGGAAGCTGTTGATCCCGCGTACATCGACCTTGTTGGCGCCGTCCTGACCCGTGCCGTGATAGGAGGACCATGCGTGAGCAATGTCACCGTAAAGTTCGACACGATGGGCAAGCTCGCGCTCGTGAAAGCCGATGCGCGTCTGATAGGGGACCGCTTTCTCGATGAATTCTTCCACCGTGTAGCTGTTCAGGCCTTTCGCTCCGAGGGCAGTCAGGCGGGCATTGGGCGCGAACATGGTGCGCATCCGCGCCGCGTCTCGCGCTTGGCCCGCGGGTCCCGAGATGATCGCGTACACATCGCGCAACACGGCGATGATAGCCGCTTCATCAGCTGCGCGGCTGATCGCCGGCGCAGACGCAGCGGCCGTCTGTGCCGCCGCTGGCGCTCCAATCAGCAGCGCCAGCGCGCCCCAGATCATCGCATGCCATCCCATCATGCCAACTCCCTCACCCGCGTGGTCGTGAACTCGATTTTCTTGTCATAGGGTGTGCCGAGGATCAGCCGTTTGACGTAGATGCTCGGCACATGGATGGCGTCCGGATCGAGCGAGCCCACGGGCACGATTTCCTCGACCTCGGCGACGCAAATCCTGCCGCACGTCGCGGCTGGCGCATTGAAGTTGCGCGCGGTCTTGCGAAACGTCAGGTTGCCTGCCTCGTCGGCTTTCCAGCCCTTGATGATCGAAAGGTCGGCGCGGATGCCGCGCTCGAGGATATATTCCTCACCGTCGAACTGTTTGACCTCTTTCCCTTCGGCGACCTGGGTACCGACGCCGGTCTTGGTGTAGAAACCGGGGATGCCCGCCCCGCCGGCGCGCATCCGCTCGGCGAGCGTGCCCTGGGGGCAGAATTCAACCTCTAGTTCGCCCGCCAGATATTGCCGCTCGAACTCCTTATTCTCACCGACGTAGGAGGATATCATCTTCCTCACCTGCCGCGTCCGAAGCAGCTTTCCGAGCCCCTCATTGTCGATGCCGGCGTTGTTCGACGCGATAGTGAGGTTCTTGACGCCGCTCGCAACGATCGCGTCGATCAGCCGCTCGGGAATCCCGCAGAGTCCGAACCCGCCCGCGGCAATGGTCATGCCGTCGTGGAGCAGACCATCGAGCGCAGCAGCGGCATCGGGATAGATCGGCATGTGGTCGCGCCCCAAAAGCTAGCCGTTAAGCGCTGCGGCGGAGCGCGGTCAAGGAGCGAGATGCACGTCGCGCGTTGCCCCCGCTCGGCCCGACTGCCTAAGCGATTGTCGCAGATCGCCAATCGTCCCTGGTCGCCCGTGAACCCCCACCACGGTTCGCACCTTGAGCCCGCGCTGCGCGATCTGCTTTTGCAACTCGCGCGCGCCGCCAAATGCCGTCGGAACGGCACCACGCTCGGGCAGATAGAATAGGTCCCCCTGGAACAGGATTTGCGGGTCGGGAAGATGAACCAACAGATGCGCTTCGACGTGCAAACTGTCGAACGCATAGACATCGACCGCGCGGCGCGAGCCAAAGCGGTGGTGAGTTTTTATCTCCTCGATCATGGCACGACCCGCGAACCCCCGCGCCCGCAGTTGACGTTCGATCGCGACCTTCGCTCCACGCGCGACGATGATCGTCGCACCGGCCTCCGCCCAGCGGGCGAGGCCACCGTTATGATCGCCGTGATGATGCGTCACGAGCACCGCCCGGACCGCCTTGCTGGGGCGCAGTTCGGCAAGGATCTTCTTCTGCAGGTCGGCGTAGCCCGGGTTGAGCGGCGCTTCGACCAGCATCAGATGATCCCCCATGTCGATCGCAAGCGAATGATAATCGCCGGGCATATTGTCGAACACCCAAATGCCCGCAGCGAGTTCGCGCGCCGATGGCGTTCCCGCGGTCGGCTTCGGACGATAGCCCGGCGGTGGCGTCAGGCTTGTTCGCGCGATCGGCGCGATGGTGGTGCGTCCCAGCGTCAGGTCTTCCTGCAGACGCTGCGCTTGAAATAGCTGCAGCCGACGTGGCATCATTACTCCGTGACGCCGGTGATAGTCCGAATAAGCAAGCTCGAGCTGCCGTTTTCCGTCGACGATCTGCGCCGCGCGTGACGGGCGACCCGTCGCTGGATCGAGTAACACCTCGATCAAAGTTCCCGCCTCGTCGCGGAACTGGAATTGGCTTGGCGCTACTCGTTCGACGCTGCGCGACGCGAGTGCTTGGCGCATCAGCAAATGCGGGAAGAAGCGTTCGAACTGCAGCCTGCTCGCAATGCTCTCTTCGCGTCCGAAGCGTTGTTCGTCGTCGCCGGTGCGCCAACCGAGGAGATCGACGCTCCAGCCTGAATCGCCGTCGATCGCCGCGCGGTTCGAAAAATGGATTCCGTCCGGGAACATTTGGTCGGCATCGCGGATCAGGCGCTGCTTTTCGACATCGAATTGCCACCGCAGGAGCCGGCCCACGGTCGCCGTCGGACTGGCCGGCGAGCGCGCCTGTTCTTGGGCGAAATAACTGCCCTTGTGGCTCGCCCGCAGACGCGCCGCCGCGCTCCGGGCGCGGTCGGACCCGAGCGCGGCCGCCGCCCGCGCGACTGGGTCGTTGAGCGCAGGCGGCGGCGCTTGCAGTAACG
>JALYQH010000256.1 GCA_030855945.1 Pseudomonadota bacterium
GGTTACGCTCGTGGGAGGTCGGGTGGGGGCGCGGGCCGGTGCCGCACAAGCGAAGCGCACAAAGACTCCCTACAACGCCACCTTCCACATCTTGAACGGCGACTTCGGCCCGAGGTCGATCGGCGTCAGCCAGCCCGGCACCTGACCCTCGTTGAGCTGGACATAGAAACCCTCGGGGGTTTCCGCCCTGAAGATCGTCGCGGTCGACATGTTGGGGCAGATCAGCACATAGTCGCTGCGATATTCGCCGACGATGATCCGCCGCGCCTGAGCCGCATCACCGCGAAACGCGTTCATCACGTCGGCGATGGCGCGATCGTTGCGATGATAGGGGCCGGCGATTGCGTCATGATGCGTGACCGCGATCAGCCGCGGTCCAAGATCGACGAAGCTGAACACAAGGCCCCTTGGCTGGCGAGCAACCGGCGCCAACGCGTGGAGGGTCGGGCAAGAGCGGTTCGCGAGATCGACCGCCCGCTGCCTCTCGGTCTTGCGCTTGTCGGGGAGCTGCCCGGCGACGAACGGCACCAGCGCCCCTAGCCCGATCAGCACCGCCAGCACGGTTCCTGGAACGCGGATCAGCCTGTACCTGGCGTTGAACGCCAGCGGGGCGAGGATGAACGCCACCGCCACCGCTCCCGGGATCGCCATCATCTGCGCTGCCGGCCCGGTGCGCGTCTGCCAGAACAGCAGGGCCATCGCGGTGATCGGCGGCAGCGCCACGCCAAGCGTCCGCCGCAGCAGGTCGGGCTCGCGGCGCGCGCGCCAGCCGAGCAGTGTCCAGCCGATCAGCCCCGCCACGGGCAATGACAGCATCAGCGCGACCACCTGCGCGCCGTGCCTGGTAATCGGCCGCGCCTCGCGCACATGGCTCAGCCACAGCCGCGTCGCCTCCGGGCTGACTCCTTCGAGCCGCTCGAGACAGTGCGGCGCCGCAAGCGCGTGGAAGATTGCAATCGTCGCGCCCGCCGCGACCGCCAGCGCGAGGCGTAACGTCCAGCGCTCGGCGCGGACCCAGCCGAGCGCCAGCATCGCCGCGCCCGCCACCATGGCGTCGCCAAGCCACACCGGCGAAAGCGCATCGCACACCGCGGCGCGATTGGCCTCCGACGCGAACAATAGGAAAGCGAGGGTGGTCCCGCCCGACAGGCTGGTGGCATAGCCCGTCAAGCGTCCACGCTCCCCGCGGTCGGCGACCCAGAACAGCACGGTGGCGCCGCCCATCAGCGCCAGATAGATCATCAGCTCCAGCCCGATCGCAAGCGAAGCCGCACTCGCCAGCCCGAGAGTCAGTCCGCCGCGCACCCGTTTGGGGTCGGCCAGCCCCGCCAGCCCGATGCTCAGCAAGGCGAGCTGCCAACCATGATGGTCGAGGCGCAGCGGCTGAACCATGCCGGTTGCCGAAGCGGCGAAGATCATCGTCGCGAGGACCAGCGGCACAGCGCGCGGATCGACCAGCCGGCGAGTGACCAGCGCCAATCCGAACAGCATCGGCAGAAAGGCGAGCAACGGCGCGATCGCCGCTGCCCAGCGCTCCGCGTCGGCCGCGCCGAGCAGGGGGCGCAGCGTCAGCACCAGTGCCGCGATCGGCAGGTCGACCAGCCGCGACCAATGGATATTGGCGCCGCCATGCACCGGATCGAGCCGGTGCTGGCGAAGATCGTACCAGTTCTGTCCACTCAGCAGATCGCGGACCTGCGCCATCCGCAAATTGTCGTCGGTGTCGCCGAGCGCGAAACCCCGGATCGCCGCCCAGCGCTTGAAAATCGCGTAGATCGCATAACCGACCCAGAATAAAATCACGACGAGCCGCCAGTGGCGCTCGCTCCACGCAATCAACCGGTCGATCAACCCGCCCACCCCTTGCAAAACTTCCGCCCCGCTCTAACGGCGTGCACTCCAAGAAGAAATGGTCCAGTTCGTCCTCAACCGGCTCGACAGCGAGCGCCGCGCCGTCGCCGTGCAAATGCTGCGCTATGCGATTGCCGGCGGCCTCATCACCATCGCGGTTGCCGCCGCTTATTGGGCTCTTGCCGAATTTGGCGGGGTCGATCCGATGATCTCGCTAGCCATCGTCTTCCTCTTTTTTTCCGGGGTCAGCTACCTGGTCCACGGCGCCTACAGCTTCAAAGACCTTGGCGCGGGGGGCCGCCACCATGTCCGCGGCGCCCGCTTCCTGGCCATCAACGTCTTCGGTTTCCTGCTCAACCAACTGTTCGTCTGGTATCTGGTCAAGCATCTCGGCGGCCCGACCTGGTGGCCGACCTTGCCGATGATCCTCGTCACGCCGCTCTTGACCTTCGCCCTCCATCGCCGCTTCGTCTACGCATGAACGTGGTCGAACTCAGCCTGATCATCCCCGTGAAGGACGAGGAGGAGGCGATCCCCTTCTTCCTTGCCCGGGTCGTGCCGCTGCTCGAGAAGCTCGACGATCCGGCGGCCAAATCGTTCGAAATCCTGTTCGTCGACGACGGCAGCAGCGACCGCACGCTGGAACTGATCCGCGAGGCCCACGCCGACGATCCGCGTATCCGCGGCCTGTCGCTGTCACGCAACTTCGGCAAGGAAGCGGCGCTGTCGGCCGGGCTCGATCATGTGCGCGGGCTCGCCGTGATCCCGCTCGACGCCGACATGCAGGACCCTCCCGAGGTCATCGGGCCGATGCTCAAGGCTTGGCGCGGCGGGGTCGACGTCGTCTATGGGGTGCGCGACAATCGCGAGACCGACAGCATGCCCAAGCGGCTCACCGCCGACCTTTACTATCGCGCCCACAACTGGCTGAGCAGCGACAAGATTCCGGAACATGCCGGCGACTTTCGCCTGCTCGACCGCCGCGTCGTCGAGGTCATCCGCAACATGCCGGAGCGTAACCGGTTCATGAAAGGCCTGTTCGCCTGGGCCGGCTTCAAGTCGGCCGCGGTCTCCTACCACCGCGAGGAGCGCAAGGTCGGCCGCACAAAATATAATTATTGGCGGCTGTGGACGCTGGCGATCGACGGCATCACCTCGGCATCGACGGTTCCCCTCAGGGTGTGGAGCTATGTCGGCGGCGCGGTCGCGCTTGGCGCGCTCGGCTATGCCATTTTCATCATCATCCGTACCCTTACCTCGGGCATTCAGGTCCCCGGCTATGCCTCGCTGATGGTCGCCATCCTGTTTCTCGGTGGGCTGCAATTGCTGTCGCTCGGCGTGCTCGGCGAATATGTCGGGCGCATCCTTACCGAAGTGAAGCACCGACCGCTCTACGTGGTGCGCGAGACGATCGGGGAGCAGCGCTGATGGACCGCGCCGTCTTCGACCGCATGGCCGAGCTCGATCAGAACCATTGGTGGTTCACCGCGCGGCGGCGCATCCTTTCGCAAGTGATCGAGCGCATCGTCCGCCCCCCGGCCGACGCTCGGATCCTCGAGCTGGGCTGCGGCACCGGGCATAATCTCGACATGCTTGCGCGCTTCGGGCGGGTCGAGGCGAGCGAGCTCGACGACCATGCCCGGACGCTTGCTTCCAAACGGCTTGGGCGACCGATCGAAACGGCCGCGCTTCCCGACTTGTCGATGTTGCCCGCCGCTTCCTACGATCTCGTCGCCTTGCTCGATGTGCTCGAGCACGTCGTCGATGACAAAGGCTCGCTCGCCGCCATCTTCACCCGCCTCAAACCGGGCGGAGCGTTGCTGGTGACGGTGCCCGCCAATCCGTGGATGTGGAGCGCGCACGACGTCGCCCACCACCATCACCGTCGCTACCGCAAGCGCGAGATCGCGGCGCTCGCCCGCGAAGCCGGCTATACGATCGAGCTATTGTCGCCGTTCAACAGCCTGCTGTTCCCGCTGATCGCCGCGGTCCGAGCGATCGGCAAATTGCGCGGCAAGGAGGCGGCCAATGATGCGATGCCATCGAGGCCGGTCAATACCGCGCTCGACCGCATCTTCGGGCTCGAAGCCGGGCTTATCGGCCGATTGCCGTTTCCGTTCGGCGTATCTTTAGTCGCGGTGCTTCGGCGTCCGGCGCCGGGCTCGCCGACCGCCTGAGCAGCAGCGAGCCGGGCGCGACCGCCAGCGGCTCCCATCCCGCCACCAACGCGCGCGGAGTCGGCGGAAAGTCGATCAGCCACAGATAATCGAACGCGTCGCGCGGGATCGAGCGCAGGCTGAGCGCGATCGGCACGCCCTCGCGGCGGCACCCTTCCGATCGCACCACGCCCGATGGATCGGCCTTGAACCAGCCAGCCGCCGGGTAACTCGTGGTGAGCAGGCTCGACCCCGCTAGCGGCCACTGGTCGTTGGAGAAGCCCTCCCGCCGGACGATCACCATCGACGGCAGATGATCGCCGCGGCGCATCGCCCAACCCTCGCACGGCGCCCACACCAGGGACACCACGCGCGATCCCATCGGCACGGCGTCGAGGACCGCCAGCTGGCGGCGCTGATGTTCGGCGGCGATCGCAAGGCTTGCGGTCGTGCCCGCGGTGCGCGCCAGCAGGAAGGCAAGCCCGGCCAGCGCCAGCGTCCGCGCCAGCGGATAGGTGGTCTCCGCCTTGAAGCGGATGGCGAGGATGAAAATCGCAAGCACGTAGGGCACCAGCCGCATATCGGCATAGGCCGAGCCGAAGATGATCCGCGGCAGCAGCAGGAAGCAGGCAGCGAGCATCAACCCCGAAAAAGCGAGGTTGCGCGACAGCACCAGCCGGCGGTGGAACAGCGCGACCAGCGGGACCAGCACCACGATAGCCAGCGCGGCAATATCGAACCATTCCCAGCGGTCGCGAAACGCCCGCGCGAAATATTCGAGCTTGAACGACCAGGCGAACCACGCCTTGGTCACACCGCCGCTCGCCCCGGTCCGCCACATCACCATCAGCACCGCCGGAAGCGCCATTGCGGCGGCCTGGAAGGCAGCGCGAAGGATCGCCTTCCACCAGCTCCAACCGCGGTCATGCTGTCGCACCGCCTCGGCCGAGAAGCACAGCAGCCCCAGCGTCCCCCAGCCGAATGTATGCGCGAAAAAGACGATGAAACTGATCGGCACGAACAGCAGGGCGCGCAGCTTCGGTTTGCCCAGGCGTCCAAGCCGCAGCCACAGTCCGAACGCAAGCATCGCCAGCGCCATCGATAGCGAGAAATTGAGGAAACCGAACATGAACGGGTGGCCGAAGGCGAGCGGCAGGGCGAAAGCGACCGTCGGCGGGAGGCGGTTGTGGACCTCGCGCGCAACCCACAACATCCCCGCCACGGTAAGGGGTGGGATCAGCATCACGACCAGCTTGGTTGCAAGCTCGACCCCCAGCAGCTTCGCTAGCGGGATCGCGAGGATGTCGACCCCGAGATTGCCGATCGGCAGCCAGCGAAAGCTGTACCATTCGCCCAGATAGGGACTGGCCGCGACATCGATCGCGACCTTGAACCGCGCCATGTGGCCGGGCAGGTCGACCAGCGGCGAGAAGGGCGGATAGAGCATGGGCACGAAGGCGAGGATGATCATCGCCGCGACGAATGGCCGCCCTTCCCACCAAGGGCGCGGTCCCGGCGGGGATGGCGGGGCGGCGGGAGCGATCAAACGCGGTCGCGCCGGCCAAGCAGCCGCAACCGAAGCGCATTCAATTTGACGAATCCCTCGGCGTCGCGCTGGTCGTAGGCGCCGGCGTCATCCTCGAACGTCACCACATTGGCGCTGTATAGGCTGCTGCGCGAACGGCGACCGGTGACGTGGACGCCGCACTTGTAGAGCTTCTGTGTCAACGTTCCCTTGAACTTGGACTGTCTTAGGTCGATCGCGGCGTGCAGCAT
>JALYQH010000290.1 GCA_030855945.1 Pseudomonadota bacterium
GACGTCTTGAACGCCTTTGTCGAGCGCGATTCCGAAGCGGCGGTCCGAGTGTGCGAGCGCGACCGTGCCGTCGACGATTTCTACAACAGCATCTTCCGCACCCTGCTGACCTTCATGATGGAAAACCCGAACAACATCAGCCAGTCGACCCACTTGCTGTTCATCGCCAAGAATATCGAGCGGGTCGGCGACCATGCCACCAACATCGCCGAAATGGTCTATTACGCCGCCACCGGCCAGCACCTCGCCGATCGCCCGCGCGGCCAAGATTCGCTGGAGGCATGAGGGTGAGCAGCAAACGCCTTCTGCTCGTCGAGGACGACCGCGCGCTGGCTGAGCTCGTCACCTTCCATTTCGAGCGTGCCGGCTATGCCGTCACCCGCACCGGGGACGGCGAGGAAGCGCTGATCCTGGCGGAAGAAATCAAGCCAGACATCATCCTCCTCGATTGGATGATCGAAGGGATTAGCGGGATCGAAGTGTGCCGCCGCCTTCGCCGCCGTCCCTCAACGGCCAACGTCCCGATCATCATGCTCACCGCGCGCGGCGAGGAGGACGACCGCATCCGCGGGCTGGAGACCGGTGCCGACGATTACCTCACCAAGCCGTTCAGCCCCAAGGAGCTGGTCGCCCGAGCCGGCGCGGTGCTGCGCCGGGTCCGCCCCGCGCTTGCCGCCGAAACGCTGGGCTACGCCGGGCTCGAAATGGACCTCGCTGCCCACCGCGTGAAGCGCGACGGCCAGCCGATCCAGCTGGGGCCGACCGAGTATCGCCTGCTTCGCCATTTCCTCGAAAATAGCGGCCGCGTCTTCTCGCGCCAGCAATTGCTCGAAACGGTCTGGCCGCACAGCGAGGACATCGAGCTGCGCACGGTCGATGTCCACATCCGTCGACTGCGGCTGGCGCTCGGCAAGCCGGACATGGTGCGAACGGTCCGCTCGGCCGGCTATGCGCTTGACGCCGAGGGCCTTGCCTAAGCCGCACGCCCGCCGCATTAGCCGCGCGCATGGCACGCAAGAATAAGACGAAATCGGGCGGCAGTCCCAATCGCCCGCGCTTCTGGGGCAAGCATGCGGTCGCCGCCGCGCTCGACAATCCCGATCGCAAGGTGGTGCGCGCATGGACGACGCATGATGCCGCCAAATTCATGAATTTCGATCCCCAACTGCCGGTAACCTACGCCGACGTCGCCGACCTTGGCCGGCTCGTGCCGAGCGACGCGCCCCACCAGGGGGTGGTCATCGAGGTCGCGCCGCTTGAAGACATCTGGCTCGGCGATCTGCTCGCCGAAACGCCCGACAAAGCGGTGCTGCTCGTGCTCGATCAGGTCACCGACCCGCATAATGTGGGCGCGATCATGCGCTCCGCTGCCGCGTTCGGCGCGATCGGAATCGTGACACAGGACCGCCATTCGCCGATCGAGGGCGGAGTGCTCGCCAAAGCCGCATCGGGCGCGCTCGAACGGGTGCCGTGGGCACGGGTGGTCAATCTGGCGCGGGCGCTCGAGGAGATTGCCGAGGCAGGTTTCTGGCGGATCGGGTTGGCGGGCGACGCCACGACTGAATTGAAGGATGCGCTGGGGCCGCAGCGCGTGGCGCTTGTGCTCGGCGCCGAGGGACCGGGGATGCGCCAGAATGTGCGCGATCACTGCGACGCGGTGGCCAAGCTGCCGATTTCGGATGCGGTCGAGAGCCTGAACGTGTCCAACGCGGCCGCCATCGCGCTTTACGCGGCGAACGTGGCGTAATCCAATTCCAGCGTTAAGGTCAGCTATGGTCCGGACAGCTTCATCCCTGCACGCCAGCCTCGACGCCCTCGCCGCCGCAGAGCCGGGCTTCGCGCGCGTGCTCGAAACGCATGGCCGGCCCGAACCGCGGATTAGCGAGCGCGGCTATGAGACGCTGCTTCGGACGATCGTCGGGCAGCAGGTCAGCGTCGCCGCCGCCCGGTCGATGTGGACCAAGCTGACCGCCGCCTTCGGCTCGCCGCCCGATCTCACCGCGCTATCGCAAGCCGGCGACGAGACGCTGCGCGAATCCGGCCTGTCGCGGCAGAAGGCGGGCTATGCGCGCAGCCTCGCCGCGCTGGTGCTGGCTGGCGAACTCGACCTCGAACACCTTCCCGAGGACGATGAAGAAGCGATCGCGCTGCTGACCAAGGTCAAGGGCATCGGCCGCTGGTCGGCGGAAATATACTTGCTGTTCGCGGAAGGGCGCGGCGACGTGTGGCCGGCGGGCGACCTTGCTGTCCAGATCGAAATCGGTCGATTGCTGGGACTTGACGAGCGGCCGACCGAGAAGCAGCTCCGGGAACTGGCCGAGGCCTGGCGTCCGCATCGCGGCGCCGCCGCGGTGCTCGCCTGGCATAGTTATAATTCCACCGGGACCGCACTCTAGGCGCGCTTCGTGCAACTAATCTGTCGAACGGCTACCGCTGCAACCCCGCGCTGTGCGGCCGCGCACTGAGGCCGGTCCAGTCGCGCGCGCCCTGGTCGATCCGGAACGGCGCCATCTTTCCGCCCTCGTCGCTCCCGCGGCCCACCAGGAAGCTGGCTGAATCCTGCTCGTCGCCGCCGTTCCAGCGGTAAAGCGCGTTGATCGCGACCAGCGGCACGAACAGCCGCCGCCCTTCGATCTCGATCGGGCGAACTTGGTCGGCGGGTAGGATGAGGTTGGTCTTGATCGAGATTCTGCCCTGCGGCGGGATCATCGGCAGCCGCTCGCCGGTTCCCACCGGCTCCCGAAAGAAACGCCCGATTTCCTCATCCTGGCTCGGACCGGCATTGATCAATTGCGCCTCGACCAGCACGTCGCGGGCTGGCGCGCTGCCATTGTTGATGACGACCACGTCGAACAGCAAAGCGGCGCCCCGGCTGGGCTCGGTCTGGGCGCGAAGAGGGTGAAGCTCGAAGCTCAGCTTCGGCTTCAGCCCGGAGGCGACGATTCCGCCCGGTATCGGCGAGGGCGGCGCTGGCGCGCGGGGCAAGGCTGCGGGTTGGGTGCGCCGTGCGGGTGCGGAAGCGGAGGCGCGCGGCAAGGGGCGCGGCGCAGCCGCCGCAGCGGGTTCCGGACCGCCGGCGTGGGCGGTGGCATACCGCTCGCTCTCGGCCGCACGCTTGCGCCGGACCGCAAAACCAATGCCAAGTGCGGCCGCAAGGGCGGCCGACAGCCACGGCCACAACGACCCGCCTTCGACGGGCGTGGGCGGTGCCTGTGCCGTTGTCGTTGTCGTTGGCAAGGTCTCTGGGAAGCCGGGCGCGAGGCCGACGGTTTGGGGCGGAGTCGACGGCGGTGACGCCTCGCCTGGCGCGTCGGGAGCAAGGCGGGGCGCCGCTTGTCCCGTGGCAATCCCGGGGGCGGATTGCACCGGCGGCGGCGCGGTGCGCGCAAGCGGGCGGGTGATCGCAGCGGAGGGAGGTGCCGCATTCGGCGCGGGCGCGGGAGACGGCGTGGTCGTCACAGGCGCGGCGCGCTGAATGACCGTGCCGTTGAGGTTGAAATCGCGCAACTGCGGCGGACCGACCAACCCGTCGTCGGTCGTGGCGGGCGCCGGCGCGGGGGTCGGCGCCGGAGCAACGCTGTTGCCGGGCGCAGTCTGCGCCAGCGACGGCGCGGCGGCCAGCAACGCACCGGCCAGTCCAGCAGTCCATAGCTTATGCTCGTGGCGTCTCGCCATCCTGCGCCCTTGATTGTTTACGGTGCGGCGCCCCGCGCCCCGCGGCGGCTTGCCTCATCGCGCTCTTGCCGCGCCGAGCGCGTCTTTTCAAGCAGCCCGGTGATCAGCGCGCGTCGACCAGAACCAATTCCGCGTCGGTTTCCGTCTCGATGACGATCCGCTCCTCGCCACTGATTGCGACACCGTCGCGCGCCTCGGCGGGGACTCCGTTAACCAGGACCTTGCCCGACGGAACGAGGTAAAGGTGCCGCGCCGGATCAGCGTCATAGACAAGGCTGGTGCCGGCGGCGAGCGTCGCCCCGGAAATCCTCGCATCGGCATTGATCGTCAGCGCGCCGTCGTTTGCGTCACCGCTGGCAAGCAGCTGGAAGGTGCCCTCGCGCGCACGCTTGGGGAACGGCATCATCCCCCAGGCCGGCTTCGCCGAGCGGCGATCGGTCTCGATCCAAATCTGGAACAAGGTCGTTTCTTCATCTTCCAGATTATATTCCGCGTGGGTGACCCCGGTTCCGGCGCTCATCACCTGGACATCGCCGGCTCCCGTGCGGCCCTTGTTGCCGATCGAATCCTGATGGGTGATCGCGCCCGTGCGGACATAAGTGATGATTTCCATGTCCCGATGCGGGTGCGGCGGAAAGCCGGATTTGGCGGCGATCCGGTCGTCGTTCCACACTCGGATCGCGCCCCAGCCCATGCGGTCCGGGTCCTGATAGCCGGCAAACGAAAAATGGTGGCGAGCGTCGAGCCAGCCATGGTCCGCGTGGCCGAGCGAAGCGAAGGGGCGGATGTCGATCATATAAGGAAGATGGGACAACGGCCACACCGCTTTCAAGTGTCAGCAATGTAACTGTAACGTTGCGGCATAATGGGCAGCTTTTTGCGCATAATGCGCTGCGGACACCGCTAGCGCGGCGATCTCGCTTTCGGTCAACGCCCGCACCACCCGCGCCGGCGATCCGACGATCAGCATTCCGGGCTCGAACGCCTTGCCCTCGGTGACCAGCGCCCCCGCGCCGACCAGGCAATTGGTACCGATCGACGCGCCGTTGAGCACCCGCGCGCCCATGCCGATCAGCGCGCCATCGCCGATCGTGCAGCCGTGGAGAATCGCTTGATGGCCGACCGTGACCCGCGCGCCGATGGTCAGCGGAGCGCCAGGGTCCGAGTGGCCGACCGCGCCGTCCTGAACGTTCGACTCTTCCCCGATCAGGATGGGAGTATTGTCGGCGCGGATCACCGCTCCAAACCAGATGCTGGCGCGCGCGCCGAGGCGAACGTCGCCGATGAGGTCGGCTGAAGGCGCAGCCCAGGCGCCGTCCGCCAGGGCGGGGTTAAGACCGTCGAGAGTGTAGAGCGCCATTGCCCCCGTCTAATCCGGATCGGCCCGAGCGTCGATATCCCGCGTCGCGGGAGGCGCGCAGGCGGCCGATTGCCGTAAGCCGTGTGCAAAAAGAAACCCCGGAGAAGCATCTCGCTCTTCCGGGGTTCTTCCAGTCAGGCCTTAGCCTCGCTTAGCCACGCTCGGGCTCGACCGGCGGCGGCGGCGGCGGCACATAGGCCGGCGGGCAGACGTCGGTCGCCAGGATCACCGAACCGTCCGGGCAGGTCTGCGTTGCCGGCGGCGGCGGAGGCGGCGGGGCCACATAGACCGGCGGCGGCGGCACGATCACGGGCGGCGCGCCAAAATTGTAGACCAGGCTCGCCAGCAGCGAGTGCGAGCGGAACTTGCCCTCGAGTGCGGTTGAGCCATCGCCTTCATATTCAATGTTCGGGACATTGAAGAAGCGATACTTCACGCCGAAATCGAGGTTGTAGCTGATTGCCTTGCGGAGGCCGGCGGTGACCTGCCACGCCAGGCCCGTGTCGCTTTCGCCGCCACTACCCTCGATCAGGCCGGCATCGAAATCGTCAATCTCGTAGCGGACCTTGGCGAGACCGATGCCGGGGCCGAAGAAACCGGTCCAGCCGCTCTCGTCGCTGGTAAAGTCGAGCAACAGGTTGACCATGCCCGAGAGGACCCGGACGCTGCCGTCGTTTTCGAAATCGCCCGTGCCGCCAAAGTCGCCCGAGAGCGCAATCTCGTCGATTCCGGCGCGCTTGTAGCCCGCTTCAAATTCGCCGCGGAACCTGCCGAAGTCGTAACCGGCAATGAGGTCGATATCGAGCCCAGTCTTATGCTCGATTAAGACTGCATTTTCTAAATCGAAATCTCCGTCTTCGAAGACACCTTCGCCATCGAATACGCCTTCGGCGTCGAAGTCAGTATCTTCGACAAGCAACCCGCCGCCTTCGATGCCGACGTAGAACGACTGGTCGCGAGCGACAGCCGGGGCCGCCAGCGCGGTCGAAGCGAGCGCCATCGCAATGGCTAGCTTGCGCATAAATAAATCCCCTTTTGCATGAGTCCTGAAACAAGACTGCGAAAACATCTTATGGAAGAGGGAGTTGCGGTGCAAGAAAGCGTTTCGGAGCTGGTGTTGCGCAAAAGACGCGTTGCACCACAACCAGTCGCAATATGGTGCCCAGGAGAGGCATCGAATCCAATCGCTAGATTGTTAGTTTTCCACTGAAAAAATGGAGCGCCGTGTGAGTTATATGCACATTCATATACACACACTTGCTCTGTGACCGGCGTTTTAGCCAATCTCGGCCTGTGCTTTAC
>JALYQH010000301.1 GCA_030855945.1 Pseudomonadota bacterium
GCCTTGAACCGTCCACTGGCTTGCACCTTTTCGCCATCGCGCTTCAGCACGACGTGGGCGTTGAGCCGCTCGAGGGAGATCAGCCCCAGCCGCTCGGCGATGACCGCGCATTCCTCGGCGTCGGCGACGAGATCGATCCGGTCCCCGTCGCGGATTCGATCGAGCGTCAGCCGGTGTCCAAAATCGCTCACGCCAGCGTCCCCTTCATCAGCGCTTCGTCGGACGCGCCCGCCATCCCCTCGTCGACCCGGCGCAGCGCCTCGCCAGCAAAGGTCAGCGCGCTTTCCTGCGGCGGCAGGGAATCGCGATAGATGCTGAAGCGGACCGCGTCGTCCCATTCGACCTCGCCCCCTTGCGCGTGGCGCCAGCGGTCGACTCGCGCGGCTAGCGCGCCGACCATCGAGCGCACCTGCTTGCCGATCGACGGGTCGCCGAAGCCTTCCTCGCGCATCTGAATGTCCATGTCGGCAATGAAGCTTTCGGTCAGCGCCACCGACCCGCGCACCGCCGATTCGCCGCCGCCCTCGAGCCGCAATATCGCCAGCGCGACCAGGCTGGCCAGGACCGCGAAGCGGCCATCGAGGGTGTCCGGCACTGCGCCTTCGAGGTACCAGGCCGGACGGCGCGCTTCGGCTACCAGCGCGGCGTAAAGCGGCTCGGCCTCGCCCCTCGGGGTTCGCCAGCGGTTGAACAGGGATCGCATCATGGCCTCGCTTCGTCTCGCCGGCGGTGCGCGCTCGTCCGCTTTGGCTTGCGCCCGCACCGCCCTCCTTGCATATTGAGCGCATTAGCGCACGTGACAAGCGGCGCTCCCCATGGAGTCTGAGTGAATGATCAAGCGAGTATCAAGGCTGGCCGCGCTGTTTGTGGCGGCGTCGCTCCTCGGCGCCTGCGCCGGAATTCGCGAGCATCGCGGGTTCGTCCTCGACGAGCAGCTCGCCGCCGCGGTGCAGGTAGGGGTCGACAATAAGGAATCGGTCGCCAAGACGCTCGGCCGCCCGACCTTCGTGGGTCAGTTCAACGCCAATGAATGGTTTTACCTGTCGCAGGACACGAGCCAGTTCGCGTTCCGCAATGCGCGGGTCACCGACCAGAAACTGCTCAAGGTAACGTTCGATGCCGCCGGCAATGTCGCAGCGGTGGGCACCACCGGCGAGGAATTGATCGCCTCGGTCAGCCCGTCGGGCGACAAGACCGCAACGCTCGGCCGCAAGCGCAGCTTCTTCGAAGAATTGTTCGGCAACATCGGCACGATTTCGCAGCCCGGCCTGCCCGGCGCCGGTCGACAGCAGTAACTTTCGCCGCTGCGTCATCCCGGGTTGACCCGGGGTGACGACCTGCCGCGCTTGCCGCCCGGCGTCCGCATCGCCTAAGCCACCGCTTATGACCGCGACGCCCGCCGGCATGACCTATGCCGATTATCTCAAGCTCGACAGCCTGCTGTCGGCGCAGGAGCCGCTGAGCGCGCTCCATGACGAGATGCTGTTCATCGTCATCCACCAGACCAAGGAATTGTGGCTCAAGCAGATGCTGCATGAGCTGGCGCTGGCCTGCCGGCTGGTCCGCGCCGATCAGTTCGCACCGGCGTGCAAGGCGATGGCGCGGATCAGCCGCATCCAGGCCGTAATGACCCTGTCGTGGGACGTGCTGGCGACGCTGACCCCGGTTGATTACAGCCGTTTTCGCGGCGTGCTCGGCACCTCGTCGGGGTTCCAGTCGGTCCAGTTTCGCGAGTTCGAATTCCGCCTCGGCGTGAAGGATTCGAAATTTCTCGAAATGCATGAAGGCGGCAGCGCGGGCCATGCTTTGCTGACCGCCGCGCTCGACGAGCCGAGCCTGTGGGACGAGGCCAATGCCGCGCTCGCCCGCGCCGGGTTCGGCGTGAGCGACGGGACGAGCGACTCGATCCGTGCGGCGTGGACCGCCGTCTATCGCGATATCGAACGCTGGTTCGAGCTTTATGCGCTGGCGGAGAAACTGGTCGATATCGACGATGCCCTCGCCGGCTGGCGCCACAAGCATGTGCTGACCGTCACCCGGATCATCGGCGGCAAGATGGGCACTGGCGGGTCGGCCGGCGCGGCCTATCTCGAATCGACGCTTTCCAAACGTGCATTCCCTGAACTGTGGGCGCTCAGGACCGACCTTTGAGCTTCAAGCCGCTGTTTTCGAAGACCCTCGGCGCGGCGCCGGGACGGCTGCACACGGCGGCGCACAGCCATCATCTTTGGCCCGACGCCAGCTTCGACGGCCAGCTCCTCTGCTGGAACGACGCCGCGCGGCTGGCCGACTCCAAATGGGACCGGGTGATGGGCGAAGTGTGGCCCGAGGCGCAGGCTCACGTCGCCGCCGAGCTTGGCACGGGCGATCTCTCGGCGATCGTCTTCGCCGCCAACACCCACGACTTCCTGATCCGTCTCGCCGCCGCCGTGCCGCGCGCCGACCCGCGCCGGCTACGCGTGCTGATGAGTGATGGCGAGTTTCACTCAGCGCGGCGGCAGTTCGCGCGCTGGGCCGAGGACGGCTGGTTCCACCTCGACACCGTTCCCGCCGAGCAGGCGAGCGATTTTTCCGAACGCTTCATGGCCGCGGCCGGAGCCGGCGACCACGACCTCGTGTTGGTTAGCCAGGTCCTGTTCGGCAGCGGCCGGATATTCGACCAGGTCAATGCGCTCGCCGCCCTCGGCCGTCCCGAAGGGCCGTGGGTGGTGATCGACGGCTATCACGCCTTCATGGCGCTCGAATCGCCGCTTTCCGAAACCGCCGCGGCTTCGGCTTTCTATCTCGCCGGCGGGTATAAATATGCCATGGCGGGGGAAGGGATGGGGCTGATGCATTGCCCGCCCGGCTTCGGCCCGCGCCCCCCTCTGACCGGCTGGTACGCCGAGTTCGACGATCTCACCGCCGCCCCCGGCACCGTCGGCTATGCCCCGGACGCGATGCGCTTCATGGGCGCGACCTTCGATCCGACCGCGTTATACCGGTTCAACGCCATCCAGCGGATGCTCGCCGAAAACGGCCTGACGACCGCGCCCATCTCGGCCCATGTCGCGGAGCTCCAGACGCAATTGCTCGCCGCCCTTGCCGGCACCGCGCTCTCCGACGCGCAGCTGCTCAACCCGCTCGATGGCGGCCCCCACGCGCGCTTCCTCGCCTTTCGCTCGCCCGATGCGCAGCGTTGGTGCGACGAACTGAAGGAAAAGAAATGCGTCACCGACGTTCGCGGCGACGTGCTGCGGATCGGGCTTGGCCTCTATCACGATCCCGGCGACGTCGCCGCCTTCGCAGTGCTGGCGAAGGCGCTCCGCTAGGCGCTCATTCCGCCGCGCAGCAGGCGGTTGGCGTGGCCCGCGATCACGGCGGGATCCTCTTTTCGCCAGACTCCGAAGCGAAGGCCGAGGAAGACGTTCATCCCCATCACCGCCCAGGCACGGACTTCGGTTCCCAGCTCGCCCTCGTCGGCGAGTTCGCCGCGCGCGGTGGCCGCGCGTAGCCGGTCGGCGATGCGGCTGGCGGTCGTTTCATAATGGCGCCGAAAACCGAGGGGATCGACGAACTCGGCTTCATCGATGATTCGGTACACCTCCTTATGCCCGGCGACGAAGGCGAGGTAGGCCGCGAGCGCACGCGATTCGGCATCGAGCGCGTCGCTTGCGCCCTCGAGTGACGGCGCGACCGAGTCGCGCACCCGGCTGGACATGTCGCTGACCAGCGCCGCGAACACCGCGTCCTTGCTGTCGAAGTAGGTGTAGAACGTCCCCAGCGCGACGCGCGCCCGCCGGGTGATCCCGACAATGGAACTTTCCGAAAAGCCGCGTGTCCCGAACTCGGCCAGCGCGGCATCGAGTATCTTGCGCAGCGTCTTCTCCCCGCGCGCGGTGCGCGGCGCCTTGCCGTCGCTCGCCGCGCTCGGGTTGGTGCCGCCCTCGGCGGCCGTCTTGGCCTCGTCCTTGATCATCGCGTCTGAACTCCCCCGAACCAGCACCGAATAAACTAAGTTGAAAGATGGTTCAACTTTCATTATGCGATCAATTTCGAGGGCTCGGCTTGTACGACGGGACCGCATTAAGGGGGAGTAATTTTCATGTCTCAAATGGTTCATCGGCGCGCCCTGTTGCTTGCTTCCGCCGTCTCCTTCGCAGCCTTTTCGTCGCCGGCCGCGGCGCAGGACGCCGATTCGGCCAGTGCCGAAGCCCAGGCGCAGGCGGCGCTGCCCGAAGAGGCCAGCGGCGAAATCGTCGTCACCGCGCGGCGGCGCGTCGAATCGCTCCAGGACGTGCCGATCGCGGTCACCGCTTATTCTGGCGAGCAGCTCGAAAGCCAAGGCGCGCTCGACATCACCGACATCAGCGACACCACTCCCAACGTCACGCTCGAAACCTCGCGCGGAACCAACACCACGCTGACCGCCTTCATCCGCGGCGTCGGCCAGCAGGACCCCGTCGCCGGGTTCGAAGCCGGGGTCGGCCTCTACCTAGACGATGTCTATCTCAACCGGCCCCAGGCCGCCGTCCTCGACATTTACGATGTCGAGCGGATCGAAGTGCTGCGCGGGCCGCAGGGCACGCTCTACGGCCGCAACACCATCGGCGGGGCGATCAAATATGTCACCCGGCGCCTTCCCAACCGAACCACGGTCAGCCTGCGCGGCAACCTCGGCACCTACAATCAGGCGGATTTCATCGCGTCGGCGAGCACGCCGCTCGGTAATAGCGTGCGTGTCGGCGCCGCCTTTGCCCGGCTTGGGCGCGAGGGCTTCGGCGACAATCTCATCACCGGCGCGAGCAATTACAACAAGGACATTCTCGCCGCGCGCGGAACGATCGAATTCGACCCGAGCTCAGCTTTTTCAATCCGCGTGTCGGGCGACTACACCGACGATCAGAGCGCCGCGCGCAACGGGCATCGCCTGATCGTCGGCCAGCTTAGCGGCGCGCCGGTTCTCGACGACGTCTATGACACCCGCGCCGGGCTGATTTCGCCCAAGCAGCAGGTGCGGGCCTATGGCGGCGCGATCCACGCCAACCTCGAGCTCAGCGACACGCTGACGCTGCGCAACATCACCGCCTATCGCCGCGACAAAAGCTTCGCTCCGATCGACTTCGACTCGCTTCCGGCGGCCGATGTCGATGTCCCCGCCATCTACCGCAACCGCCAATTCTCGAACGAATTGCAATTGCTCTACGAAGGCGACCGGATTCAGGGGGTCGCGGGGATTTATTACCTCAATGCCAACGCCAACAATGCCTTCGACGTGATCCTCGCCACCACGCTTCCGACTGTGCTTCCAGGGCTGACCGCGGGGACCTTTGGCGACGTCGACACCAGGACCTGGGCGGCGTTTGCCGACTTCACCTACGAATTCACGGATCAACTCTCGGTGGCGCTCGGCGGCCGCTACACCGTCGACAAGCGCTCGGCGACGGTGATCCGCGCCAATTTCCTCAACGGCCCGTCGCCGGCGCTTGGTGGAAACGGAGTCCAGCTCGGCGCGCTGACCTCCGATTTCGAGGGCAAGGAGACGTTCAAGGAATTCACGCCCCGCGCCTCGATCAGCTTCCAGCCCAATGACCGCAATACTTTCTATCTGAGCTATTCGAAGGGCTTCAAGGGCGGCGGGTTCGATCCGCGCGGCCTGTCGACCGCGGCGCCCGACCTTGACGGCAACGGCACCCGCAGCGCCGACGAGATTTTCGATTACTTCCTGTTCGAGCCGGAGAAAGTCACCAGTTACGAGGCGGGGTATAAGGCGTCGATGTTCGACCGCCGCCTGCGCTTCGCGCTCGCCGGCTTCATCGCGGATTACCGCGACGTTCAGGTCCCCGGATCGGTCGGCGCGGTGATCAACGGCGTCCCGACCTTCGTCGGGGTCACCACCAACGCCGGCAAGGCCAGCTTCAAGGGTGTCGAGGCCGAAGTGACCGCCGCGCTGTGGCGCAGCGCCGACCTTGCTTCACGGCTCAACTTTTCGGGCACGCTGGGTTATCTCGATGCCAAATATGACGAGTTCATCACCAACATCGCGGGCCAGGGGCCGGTCGATGTGGCCGATTTTCGCCGAATCCAGAACACGCCCAAATGGACGGCCTCGGGCACGCTCGATTATTCGGCCCCGCTCAGCGACGGCGAGCTGACCGCCAGCACGACCGTGTCATACCGCACCAAGACCTTCCAGTTCGAAACCCCAAGCCCGTTCCTCGACCAGTCAGCCTATGCCCTGTTCGACGCCAATCTGATGTGGCGAAGCGATGGCGGAGTGTCGATCGGGCTTCACGGCAAGAATCTGACCGACAAGCAATATAAGACATCGGGCTATCAATTCCTGGCGGTCAATCCGGTCACCGGCGTGCCGCTGACCAATGCCGCTGGATCGGTGATCCCAAGCCTCGGCCGAGAAGGGGTCGTGACGGCCTTCTACGGCAATCCCCGTCAGGTCTTCCTGTCGTTCGGCTATAAATTCTGATCGGCCGTGCACGGGGCGCTTGGCAAGTCCTGGCGCCTCGTGCCATCGTCGGGCCAGAGCGTGAGGGGAAGTGCGAGCCATGGTAGCAGATCGTCGGGCCGCGAACCCCAACGTCATCCTCGCCTTCCTGCTGCTGACCTACATCTTCAATTTCCTCGATCGGCAGATTCTCGGCATTCTCGCTGGGCCGATCATGAAGGATCTGCAGCTTAGCGACGCCGAGTTCGGCGCCATCGCCGGCATCGCCTTCGCCATCCTCTATTCGGTGCTCGCCATTCCGCTGGCGATGCTCGCCGACCGCACCAGCCGAAGCAAGGTAATCGCCGGCTCGCTCGCGGTGTGGAGCGGCTTCACCGCGCTATGCGGGACGGCGACGGGCTTTAGCCAATTGTTCCTTTACCGCCTCGGCGTCGGAGTCGGTGAGGCCGGCGGAGTGGCGCCCTCCTACGCGCTAATCGCCGATTATTTTCCCCCGGCCAAGCGCGCCCGCGCGCTCGCCATATTCTCGTTCGGCGTTCCCTTGGGCCTCGGCTTTGGCACGTTGATCGGCGCCTATCTGGCCGCGTGGATCGACTGGCAAGCGGCCTTCTTCATCATGGGCGCGGCCGGCGTCCTGCTGGCGCCGATCATGCTGATCGTGGTGCGCGATCCGCCCAAGGCCGCACGGGCAGCGGCCGACCGCCCGCGGCTTGTCAGCACCTTTGCAATCCTTGCCCGAAAGCCGAGCTTCTGGCTGATGGGGTTCGCGGCCTCGTTCAGCTCGCTCGCCGGCTACGGACTGGCGCTGTGGACGCCTTCGGTGCTCGAACGCAGCTTCGGCTTCGGCCTGATCGAGCGCGGGCAGTTTCTTGCCTCGATCTTCTTCATCGGCGGCACGGCCGGCGTGTTCGCTGGCGGCTATTTCGCCGATCGCCTCGGCCAGGCCGATCGCCGCTGGTACGCGCGCCTGCCGGCGATTGCCTGGCTGATCACCGCGCCAATGTTCGTCGCCGGCCTGATGACCGACAATCCGTGGGTTGCGTGGCCGCTCTTGCTCATTCCCAACGCCCTCAATATCCTGTGGCTGGGGCCGGTGACGACCGCCGTGCAGCACCTCGTCCCCCAGGCCAACCGAGCGACCGCCTCGGCCAGTTTCCTGCTGATCAACAATCTCATCGGCCTTGGCGTCGGGCCGACATTGATCGGCGCGCTGTCGGTCATGTTCAAGGACCGGTTCGGCGACGAAGCCCTGCGCTACGCCGCGGTGAGCGTGGTCGGCTTCTATCTCCTCGCCGCGCTGCTGATGATGTTCGCGGTCAAGCGGTTGCAAAAGGATTGGGTCGAGGAGTCTCCGGCCGCCGAATAAAAGATGGCCCTTCCTTTCACGCAGGTGAACGGGTTGGGAACGCGGCTCTGCCTCGACCGTTGGTGCCGGTTGAAGGAGATTTATCATGAGCAAGTGGATTCTAGCCGCCGGTGCTGCGGCAATCGCGCTCGCCGCACCGTCGCTGGCCCAGGGCAATGGCAATAAGGGCCAAGGCGGCGGCAACGATAAGGCCCAAAAGGGTGATCGCGGCGGCGGCGACAAGCAGCAAGCGCGCGGCGATCGTCGCGGTGGCGGCGACAAGCAGGCGCGCGGTGACCGTCGCGGCGGCGGCGAGATGCGCATGGCCCAGGGCAACCCCAATAAGGGCGGCGACAAGGCGCGCGGAAATGATCGCGGCAAGGACCGCATGGTCGTCCGCGACCGCGACGACGATCGGAAGGGCAAGGATCGCGGCAACGACAATGTCCGCATGGTCGACCGCGACGACCGTGACGATCGCGCCCGCTTCGGCGACCGCAACGATGATCGCCGCCTGATCCGCTTCGACGATGACGGGCGCAGCGTGCGCTTCGCCGACAATCGTTGGATGGACGACGGCTGCCCTCCGGGGCTGGCCAAGAAAGACAATGGCTGCATGCCCCCGGGGCAGGCCAAGAAGGTCGGAAGCGTGCTTCCCGCCTTCCTTAGCTCGCAAAAGCTCGATGGGCCTTTCAGCCAATGGTATCGCGACAACGACCGATATTATTTCCGCAATGACGGCGACTATATCTATCGTGTCGAGCGTCAGGGCGGGCTGATCGACGCGCTGATCCCATTTTCGAACCGCGATTATAGTTATTATCCGGTCGGGATGAATTACCCGATCGGCTATGATTATTATAATGTACCGCAGCAATATCAGGGCTTCTACCCGGAAGGCGGAAACTTCGATTATCGCTACGGCAGCGGCGCCATCTATCAGGTCAACCCGCAGAATAATGCGATTCAGTCGATCGTCGCGCTGCTCGCGGGCGACCTTGCGGTCGGGCAGCGGATGCCGCTCAGTTACGGCGCCTACAACGTCCCGCTGTCGTATCGCGATCGTTACTATGACTCGCCCGATGCGATGTACCGCTACAATGACGGCTACATCTATCGTGCCGATCCGACGACGCAGCTGATTACCGCGGTGATCGACGCCATCGTCTAATCGACCTGCACTCCCCGGCGCTGCAACGCGCCGGGGTTTCGCACGTTCGGGGCACATCGACGGGAGAATGAAATGACCAAGGGATTTTTGCTGGCCTGCGCAGCCGCGCTCGCCGTGACCGCTTGCGACAGCGCCGACCAGCCGGCCGCCGCGACCGAGAATGCTGCCGACGCGGCTGGCGGCGAGACGCTCGCGACCGGTCTTGGCGACAATGCCAAGCTTGGCGCCGCGGTCAAGGCCGCCGGGCTCGAGGCGACGCTCGCCGGCCCTGGCCCTTATACCGTGCTCGCGCCGAGCGACGCCGCGTTCGACAAGCTTCCCGCCGGCGCGGTGGACACGTTGATGAAGCCTGAAAGCCGCGCCGAGCTGACCGCGGTCCTGACCTATCATATCCTGCCGGGCACGATCCTCGCCGCCGACATCGGCAAGGCGATTGATGCCGGCGGCGGCAAGGCGCTGATCGCGACGATGGGCGGGGGCACGCTGACCGCCACCCGCGAAGGCGGCAATGTGGTGCTCGCCGATGCGGCCGGAACCAAGGCCGTCGTCACCACCGCCGATCAGCAGCGTTCCAACGGCGTCATCCACCAGATCGACTCGGTACTGATGCCCTCGGCGTAAGGCCAAGTCTGCTAGCTGCCGCGTCTTTCAGGGCGCGGCAGCTACGCTTCTCGCTCGACCCCCCGCTTTCCCACTGGCACCCGCCCGGCGCCTCGTTATAACGATGGCCACTCACCGCGAAAAAATGGGGCATAGTGGCGATGAAGGCGACGATTGAACGGGCAACCCTCCTCAAGAGCCTGGGCCATGTCCAGTCGGTGGTCGAGCGGCGCAACACCATCCCGATCCTGTCCAACGTGCTGATCGAGGCGCGCGACGACGGCTCGCTGCGGCTGATGGCGACCGATCTCGACCTGCAGGTCGACGAAAGCATCGCCGCGCAGGTCGCCCAGGCCGGCGCCACGACCGTCTCGGCGCACACCTTGTTCGACATTGTCCGCAAGCTTCCCGAAGGCAGCCAGGTTGAAATCTCCGCCGCCGAGGGCAAGATGCAGATCGTCGCCGGCCGCGCCCGCTTCAATCTGTCTACCCTGCCGCGCGACGATTTCCCGGTCATCGCCGAGGGCGAGCTGCCGACCCGCTTCGAGCTTCCCGCAGCGACGCTGCGCCAGATCATCGACAAGACCCGCTTTGCCATCTCGAGCGAGGAAACGCGCTACTATCTGATGGGCATCTTCCTCCACGTCGCCGACGACAAGCTCAAAGCCGCCGCGACCGACGGCCATCGCCTCGCCCGCGTTACGGTCGACAAACCCGAGGGCGCGGACGGCATGCCCGACGTCATCATTCCCAAGAAATGCGTCGTCGAACTGCGCAAGTTGCTCGACGAGGTCGAAGGCACCGCCGAAGTCTCGCTATCGCCCACGAAGGTCCGCTTCGGGCTGGGCAGCGCAGTGCTGACCAGCAAGCTGATCGACGGCACCTTTCCCGACTATAATCGCGTCATCCCGACCGGCAACGACAAGTTGCTCAAGCTCGACCCCAAAAGCTTCATGGCCGGGGTCGACCGCGTTGCCACCATCGCCAGCGAGAAGACGCGCGCGG
>JALYQH010000313.1 GCA_030855945.1 Pseudomonadota bacterium
CGCGCTGGCTTATCCCGAACGAATGGAAACACCGGCGGAAAAACTCGATCTCGGCCGCATCGCCCGGCTCGACTTCGAGGTTCCCGACGCCGACCGCTTCCCCGCGCTGCGCTTGGCGCGCGCCGCGCTCGAGGCGGGCGGGGCGCAGGCGATCGTGCTCAACGCCGCCAACGAAGTGGCCGTCGCGGCCTTCCTCGCCGAGCATATCGGCTTCCTCGAGATCGCTCGACTGGTCGAGGAGGCGGTCACGCGGTCGGACGCGTCCGCGCCCCGCTCCATCGCCGAAGTGATCGACATTGATGCGGCAACGCGCGAGAAAGTCTCCCACATGATGCGCGCGCTACCCGCCTGATGCTGGCCCAGCCTCCTTTTTGGTTCATCGCGCTAGCGTTTATCGCCGCGATCGGGCCGCTCGTCTTCATTCACGAGCTCGGCCATTATCGGGTCGCGCGCTGGTGCGGGGTAGGTGCCGAAACCTTCTCGATCGGCTTTGGGCGCGAGATCGCCGGCTGGACCGACAAGCGCGGAACGCGGTGGAAGATCGGATGGCTGCCCCTTGGCGGCTATGTCCGCTTCGTCGGTGACATGAATCCGGCGAGTCAGCCAGGCAACCAAAACGACCTTGCGCCGGGCGACCGCGAGCGGGCGTTCCACCTCAAGCCGGTGTGGCAACGATTCCTCATCGTGCTCGCCGGTCCGCTCGCCAATTTCCTCCTTGCGATCGCCATTTTCTCGGGGTTTTTTGCGACGGTCGGGATGCCGCAGACGTCAAACGTCGTCGAGACGGTCGTGGAGCAGAGCGCCGCGGCTCGCGCGGGACTGAAGCCTGGCGACAGGATCATCGGGCTTGCCGGGCGCACGACCGCGACGTTCGAAGAAGTGTCGCGGATTACCTTGCTTCGGCCGGACGAGCAGGTTGAGATTCGGATCGAGCGCGATGGCCGGCCGATGGTGTTCAACGCCCGGCTCGGCTCGGAAGAAGAGGTGGATCGCTTCGGGCAACGATTTCGTATCGGACGCTTGGGCGTCGGAACGACCTCGTTGCAGTTCGAGCGTGTTGGCCTCCTCGAGCTGATTCCGGCGGCTACCGCATATACCGCCTCGCTGACCCGATCGATGATCGACGGCCTGTGGCAGATCATTTCGGGCCGCCGCTCGCTCAAGGATTTGGGCGGACCGATCAAGATGGCGCAGATCGCCGGACAGCAGGCCAGCCTGGGCGCATTCGAGTTCATCCAACTGCTCGCCTTGTTCTCGATTAATCTGGGATTCATCAACCTATTGCCAATCCCGATGCTCGATGGCGGCCATCTTTTATTCTATGCCGCCGAGGCTGTGAGGCGGAGGCCGGTGGGCGCCCGAGCCCAGGAATGGGCATTCCGGGGAGGCATGGCGTTTCTTCTGACGCTGATTTTATTCGCAACGGTCAATGATCTGACCTCCATTGGTCTGTTCGACGGACTTGGGCGCTTGATTGGCTAAAGCGGTTGGGGCAGGGCTGCAGCGATATAACCGGGCGCTCCTGAGGGGGGCGGCGCCACAACATTTAGGCGGGGACGCGTGATTTCCAGCACGAACAAGAATCTCAAGCGCGTGAGCGGCATCCTCCTTGTCGGCACGATCCTCGGCGGCTGGGCAGCGCCCGCGCTCGCGCAGGACGCGGCGCCGGTTCAGCAGCCGTCGCTAGCACCGGTCGCGGTGACTACGGCGCCAGCGCCGGCTCCGGCCGCGTCCGGGACCATCCGAAGCGTCGCCGTGCGCGGCGCCGAGCGGCTCGAGTCTGAAACCGTCCGCAGCTACGCCAATCTCAACCCGGGCCAGACCTATACGGCCGAGACGCTCGATGCGTCGCTGAAGGACCTTTATGCGACCGAGCTATTCGCCGACGTCGTCATTTCGGGCGCCGACACCGGCAATCTGATCATTACGGTGCGCGAGAATCCGGTCATCAACCGCATCCTGCTCGAGGGCAATAAGCGAATCAAGAATGACAAGATCCAGCCGGAAATCCGGCTTGCCCCGCGGCAGATTTTCACGCGCTCCAAGGTGACCGCCGACGTCAACCGCATCATTGAGCTGTACAAGCGCCAAGGGCGCTTCGCCGCGACCGTTGAGCCGAAGATCGTTCAGCTAGACCAGAATCGCGT
>JALYQH010000331.1 GCA_030855945.1 Pseudomonadota bacterium
GCCGACATCGTCGAAGCGGTCGAGGGGCCGATCGCGATGACGATGTGCGCGGGCTCGGACGAGGCCAGCGACTGCGCGCTCGATGCCCATTGCCGGGTCAAGCCGCACATGGGGATCGTCGGCGCCAAGGTGCGCGGCGCGCTGAACGCGGTCACTCTTCAGGAATTGGCGCAATGAACGAGGAAGTCGTCACCAACGTCCAGGCGCGCGAGGCGATCGCCAAGGACTATGAGTGGGGCTTCTCCTCGGACATCGAGCAGGAGTTCGCGCCCAAGGGCCTGTCGGAAGACACGGTTCGCTTCATCTCGGCCAAGAAGAATGAGCCCGAATGGATGCTCGAATGGCGGCTCAAGGCCTATCGCGCGTGGCTCGAGATGGAGGAGGTCGACTGGGCCAAGCTCGACGTCCCGGCGATCGATTATCAGGACGCTTATTATTACGCCGCGCCCAAGGCCAAGCCAAAGCTCGGCAGCCTCGACGAGGTCGATCCCGAAATCCTGCGCGTCTATGAGAAACTCGGCATCCCGATCGAGGAGCAGAAGGTGCTCGCCGGGGTCGAGGGCGCGCGGAAAGTGGCGGTCGATGCGGTGTTCGACAGCGTCTCGGTCGCAACCACCTTCCGCGAGGAATTGCTGCGCGCCGGGGTCATCTTCCTGAGTATTTCCGAAGCGATCCAACAGTACCCCGAGCTGATCAAAAAATACCTCGGCAGCGTCGTTCCGCAGCGCGACAATCTGTTCGCCTGCCTCAACGCCGCGGTCTTCTCCGACGGCACGTTCGTCTACATCCCCGAGGGCGTGCGCTGCCCGATGGAATTGTCGACCTATTTCCGCATCAATGCCGAGAATACCGGCCAGTTCGAGCGCACGCTGATCGTCGCCGAAAAGGGCTCGTATGTCTCCTACCTCGAAGGCTGCACCGCGCCGATGCGCGACGAGAATCAGCTCCACGCCGCGGTCGTCGAGATTTACGCGCACGAGGACGCCGAGGTAAAATATTCGACCGTCCAGAATTGGTATCCGGGCGACGCCGAGGGCAAGGGGGGCATCTTCAACTTCGTCACCAAGCGTGCGCTGTGCAGCGGCGCGCGCTCCAAAGTGAGCTGGACCCAGGTGGAGACCGGAAGCGCGATCACCTGGAAATATCCTTCCTGCATCCTCAAGGGCGAGGGCAGCGTCGGCGAATTCTACTCGATCGCGCTGACCAACAATCGCCAGCAGGCCGACACCGGCACCAAGATGGTCCACATCGGCGCCAACACCCGCTCGACGATCATCTCCAAAGGTATCAGCGCGGGCCGCAGCAACAACACCTATCGTGGGTTGGTCCGCGTGCTTCCCGGCGCGGAAAATGTCCGCAACTTCACCCAGTGCGATTCCCTGCTGCTCGGCGGCGACTGCGGCGCGCACACCGTGCCCTACATCGAAGTCAAGAACCCGACCGCGCAGATCGAGCATGAGGCGACCACCAGCAAGATCAGCGACGACCAGCTCTTCTACGCCATGTCGCGCGGGTTGGACGCGGAGGCGGCAGTCGCGCTGATCGTCAACGGCTTTGCGCGAGAAGTGCTGAAGCAACTCCCGATGGAGTTCGCGGTCGAAGCGCAAAAGCTGCTGGGGATCAGCCTTGAGGGGAGTGTGGGGTGAGTATCCTTTTAGCACTGGCAGCGGCTCTCCAAGCACAAGCTCCGTTGCTCGAGATCCCTCGGGCATTTTGGGGAGAGTACAACACCGATCTGGCGGATTGTGGGACGGGGCTGAATGACTCACGACTTCGAATTTCGTGGAACATGCTGCAGTTCTATGAATCGACGGGTACGCTTCGCGAAATGATCCGAAATCGAGATGGAAGCGTCACGTTGCTGGCCGACCACGCCGGTGAAGGCGAACGTTGGACGTCTCTTTACCAGTTGGGACTTTCTCCGGATGGAAAGTGGCTAACGGCCACGCACCCTCAAGATGCCGAGAGCCAACAATCGTCAATGAAGCGCCAGCGCTGTCCGGTAGCGGGGAAGTAATGCTCAAAATTGAAAACCTCCACGCCACGGTCGCCGGCAAGCCAATCCTCAACGGGCTGACACTGACCGTTCCGGCGGGCGAGATCCATGCGATCATGGGGCCCAACGGGGCGGGCAAGTCGACGCTGGCTTATGTGCTCGGCGGGCGGCCGGGTTATGAGGTGACGGGGGGGAGCGTGACGTTCGATCCTTCTCCCCTCCCGCCGGAGCGGGAGGGGTCGACTCGCGAAGCGAGCGGGGGAGGGCCTGTCCTTTCCGTTGACGACACGCCCTCCCCTTCGTCGCTGCGCTCCTCTTCCCCTCCCGCTCTGGCGGGAGGGGTGGATTTGTTGGCCCTCGCCCCGCACGAGCGCGCCGCGGCGGGGCTGTTCCTGGGCTTCCAATATCCGGTCGAAATCCCCGGCGTGTCGTCGCTGCAGTTCGTTCGCGAGGCGCTCAACTCCCAGCGCCGTTCGCGTGGGCAGGCCGACCTTTCGGGCGCCGAATTCATCAAGCTCGCCCGCGCCCAGGCGGCCGAGCTTGGCATGGACCCCGAGATGCTCAAGCGCCCGGTCAACCTCGGTTTCTCGGGCGGCGAGAAAAAGCGCTCGGAAATGGTCCAGATGGGCATCATCCAACCCAAGCTCGCGATCCTCGACGAGACCGACAGCGGGCTCGACATCGACGCGCTGCGCATCGTCGCCGCCGGCATCAACCGCATCATGCGCGCGCCCGACAAAGCGGTGTTGTTGATCACCCATTACCAGCGCCTGCTCGACCATGTGCGGCCGGACCGGGTGCATGTGCTCAGCGGCGGTCGGATCACCCGCTCGGGCGGCCCCGAACTCGCCCACGAACTCGAGCGTGAGGGCTATGTGGAGGCGGCCGCGTGACGGCGCTCCCGACCCGCAAACTGGAGGCCTATCGCTACGCCGACATCGACGCTCTTACGTCGGTGTGGAGCGAGCTTGCGCAGCCCGAGCAGGTCAAAATTGCTGCACACGACAAACTGCAGCAAATCTGGCTTCCAGATGAGGAAGACGTGCAGGCTCGCCGCGCCGAAATCATCCTTCACGCCGGCGCTTCGGCGAGCATCTTCGCGCTCAACACTGCGCTCCGTTACGGCCGCATCGAGCTTGACGTAACGCTGCATGACGGCGCCCATTTCAGCTTCAACGCGGCCAACATCGGCGGCGGCAGTTCGACGCTCGAAGTAGTCACGATCGTCCGCCACATCGGCGTCGCCGCAACCTCGCGTCAGACGGTGCGCAGCGTTCTGGGCGGCAAGGCGACCGGCTCCTACCTCGGCAAGGTCGCGGTCGCGCGCTCCGGGCAGCAGACCGATTCGGTGCAGTCGATCAAATCGATCCTGCTCGACCGCGGCGCGACCGCCAACGCCAAGCCGGAACTCGAAATCTACGCCGACGACGTAAAGTGCGCCCACGGCGCCAGCGTCGGCGAACTCGACAAGGAACAATTGTTCTACGCCGCGGCGCGCGGGCTCGATCCGGCGAGTGCGCGCGCGCTGCTGCTCGAAGGGTTCGTCGGCGGCCTTTGGGACGGAATCGAAGGCGGCGATCAGGGCATTGCCGACATGGCGCGCGCCGCATTGCGAGCGATCGCATGAACGTAGAGACCCGCCTCAACACCGCGCTCAGCGTCCGCGATCAATTCCCGGCGATCTCCAACTGGCATTACCTCGACAGCGCCGCGACTGCGCAGAAACCGCAGGCGGTGATCGACGCCATCGCCAACGCTTATGGCCGCGATTATGCGACCGTCCACCGCGGCGTCTACGAACGCTCGGCGGCGATGACCCAGAGCTTCGAAGCCGCGCGCGCCGCAACTGCATCACTGATCGGCGGCGGCGAGCATGAAATCGTCTTCACCCGCGGCGCGACCGAGGCGATCAACCTCGTCGCCAACAGCTGGGGCCTTGCAAACTTGCGCGAAGGCGACCGGATCCTTCTCAGCCACCTGGAGCATCATTCGAACATCGTCCCATGGCAGCTCATCGCCGAGCGGGTGGGCGCCCACATCGACGTGTGCCCGCTGACGCGCGATGGCCGCATCGATCTCGATGCCGCTGCGGCGATTCTGACCGAACGCCACAAGCTTGTCGCCCTCGCCCATGTCTCGAACGTGCTCGGCTCGATCCTCGACGCGCGCCGCGCCGCTACCCTCGCCCACAACGTGGGCGCAAAACTGCTTCTCGACGGCTGTCAGGCGGCCGCGCGAATCCCGGTCGATGTCGCCGCGATCGGCTGCGATTTCTACGTCTTCTCCGCGCACAAGATTTACGGCCCGACCGGCATCGGCGCGCTGTGGGCGCGCGCCGATATCCTCAACTCCATGCCGCCGTGGCACGGCGGCGGCGCAATGATCGATCGCGTCACCTTCGAGAAGACCACTTACCTCCCAGCGCCTTCACGATTCGAGGCCGGCACCCCCCATGTCGCCGGCGCGATCGGCTTTCACGCCGCGATCGACTGGACGCGCGAGATCGGTCTCGACGCGCTCCACGCCCACGAAAGCACGCTGGTTGTCGAGGCTCGCGCCGCGCTACGCGGCATCCCCGGCCTGACCCTGTTCGGACCAGAGGACAGCGCCGGCATCATCAGCTTTGCATTGGACGGGGTGCATCCCCACGACATTGGCACCATATTGGATGACGAGGGCGTCGCGGTCCGCGCCGGCCACCATTGCGCGCAGCCGCTGATGGATTTGCTCGGCGTCCCCGCCACCGCCCGCGTCAGCTTCGCCGCGCATAGCGACGCGATCGATATCGAGGCGCTGGTCCGCGGCCTTCACAAAGTGAAACGGATTTTTGGATGAACGAGGAAAGCAAGATCGAGATTGAGGAAGTGGACGGCGTCGATACGCCAGCCCGCGCCCGCGTGGGGCCGGATGCCCGCGCGCAAGCGCGCGTGACGCCCGACTTCGAGCGCAAGCGCGACTATCTCGCCGGTTTCCTTACCGAGAAGAAGCCCGCGCCCGACCCGACCGCGCCCGGCGGGGCGCTCCAGGAAGCGGTGGTCGAGGCGCTCAAGTCGATTTACGATCCCGAAATTCCGGTCGATATCTACGAGCTCGGGCTGATCTACGACGTGACGATCACCGAGGATTGCGACGCGATCGTGTCGATGACCCTGACGACGCCCAATTGCCCGGTCGCCGAATCGATGCCGGGCGAGGTCGAGTTGCGGGTGCTAAGCGTCCCTGGCGTTCGCGACGCCGAGGTCAAGCTCGTGTGGGATCCGCCGTGGGACCCGAGCAAGATGAGCGACGAGGCCCGGCTCGAATTGGGGATGCTTTAAATGGAACCGCTCATCCTGAGTAGCGCCGAAGGCGCGTATCGAAGGATCGCCCGTGCTTCGATACGCCGCTGCGCGGCTACTCAGCATGAGCGGCGGAGATAGATGTGAGAATTGACACCAAAACCCGCGACCGCCCAGCCGCGATCACCCTCACGCCCGCTGCCGAGGCCCGCATCGCCGACCTCATGGCGCGCGCACCGGTCGACGCGATCGGGGTCAAGCTGTCGACCCCGCGCCGCGGCTGCTCGGGCCTCGCTTATTCGGTCGATTACGTCACCGTCGAGGACAAATTCGACGAGAAGATCGTCACCCCGGGCGGCACGCTCTACGTCGACGGCGGCTCGATTCTCTACCTCATCGGCAGCGTGATGGACTGGACCGAGGATGATTTCGCCGCCGGCTTCACCTTCGTCAACCCCAACGCCAAGGGTGCCTGCGGGTGCGGCGAGAGCTTCACCGTCTGACGATTTTGCGCTATGCATCTCGTCATTGAGGAGAGGCCGATGCGTAGAATCGCCGTTCTGATTTCACTGGTGGCGCTGGGCGCCGCGCCGCCTTCATTCTCCCCGCAGACGACCGAATTTGGCGCTGTCTCGGCCCGACCGATTTCGGCGTTTCCCCACTGTGAGACATTGCGAATAGCCCAGGTGGATCGCCGCCTCACGCCGCGCAAGCTTGGCGAGCTGCCACCCGCCGATGCCTATCATGCGGTGCTTCGCGCGGGGCCCGACGGCTGCCCGGACCCACTGCTGGTCAGCGAGCGGCTTGCGTGGCCGCCACAGAAGGCCGGCAACTAGCGAACGCACATTTTCCGGGCTAGGCGGCGTCGGCAATGGACCCGCGCTTCGCCCATATCGCCGACTGGATCTTCGATCTCGATAATTGCCTTTACCCTGCCTCGACCCGCCTGTTCGACCTGATCGACGAGCGGATGGGGGCCTATATCGAGCGGCTGCTCGATTGCGACCCGGCGGAGGCCAAACGCGTCCAGAAGGCCCATTTCCACGAGCATGGAACGACGCTCGCCGGGCTGATGACCCATCACGCAGTCGATCCGCACGAATTCCTCGACGATGTTCACGCGATCGCGCTCGATCGCCTCGCGCCTGATGATCGGCTGGCCGCCGGGCTGGCGCGGCTTCCGGGACGCAAGATCGTCTTCACCAATGGGGATGCGCCTTATGCCCGCCGAGTGCTCGCCGCGCTCGGAATCGCCGACCAGTTCGCGGAGCTTCATGACATCCATGCGGCCGAACTTCGCCCAAAACCCGATGTCCACGGCTATCAATTGCTGCTCGACCGCTTCCACATCGACCCGGCTCGCGCCCTGATGGTCGAGGATATGGCGCAGAACCTCAAACCCGCCAAAATGCTTGGACTGACCACGGTGTGGGTCGACAATGGCTCCGAACGCGGCAATCACGGCCACCATCCCGAATTTGTCGATTACACCATATCCGACGTTGGCGAATGGCTGACCGAAATCCTTGGAGACGATCAATGACCGACCTTGTTTCGACCATCGAGGCGGCGTGGGAGCAGCGCGATTCGATTGGCCCCGGCACGGGCGGCGAGGTTCGCATTGCGGTCGAGCACGCCCTCACCCTGCTCGACATCGGGGAGGCGCGCATCGCCGACAAGGTGGCCGGCGAATGGAACGTCCATCAGTGGCTCAAGAAGGCGGTGTTGCTGTCGTTTCGGCTCAACCCCATGAGCGCGATATCCGGCGGCCCCGGCGGTGCTCCGTGGTGGGACAAGGTAGCGAGCAAGTTTGCCGGCTGGGGCGCGCCCGAATTCCAGGCCGCTGGCTTTCGCGCTGTGCCCGGTGCGATCGTCCGGCGCGGCGCTTATATCGCCCCCGGCGCGGTGCTAATGCCGAGCTTCGTCAACCTCGGCGCCTATGTCGGCGAGGGGACGATGGTCGACACCTGGGCGACGATCGGCAGCTGCGCGCAGATCGGCCGCAACGTCCATATTTCGGGCGGCACTGGGATCGGCGGCGTGCTCGAGCCGCTCCAGGCCGGGCCGGTGATCATCGAGGACGACTGCTTCATCGGCGCCCGCTCCGAAGTTGCCGAGGGCGTGGTCGTCGAACAGGGTGCGGTCATTTCCATGGGCGTGTTCCTCGGCGCCTCGACCAAGATCGTCGATCGCGTCACCGGCGAGGTGATCTACGGCCGCGTTCCGGCTTATTCCGTGGTCGTACCGGGGACCCTGCCGGCCAAGGATGGGGGCCCCTCGCTGGCCTGCGCGGTGATCGTCAAGCGTGTCGACGAGCGCACGCGCTCCAAGACCGGAATCAACGAACTGCTGCGGGACTGACGGCCGTCGCTACCGCCAAATGGCTGTCTCTTGGTGCCCCGCAAAGATGGTAAACGGCAATCGGGGTGGGTGCGGTCTGCCGAGTCGCGTCCGCCAAACAGGAGAAGACCCG